>CAYVXE010000017.1:0-57735 GCA_964455375.1 uncultured Calditrichaceae bacterium | reverse complement strand
GTTAATTCAACCATTGCTTGCGGCCTTGTGGCGGTTAAACAGGGTGTGCAGCTCGCACATATTGAGGCTGGATTGCGAAGTTTTGACCGTACCATGCCCGAAGAAATTAATCGTATCCTCACAGATCAGATCTCCGACTTCCTTTTTGTTACGGAAGAAAGCGGTAAGAAAAATTTGTTAAATGAAGGCGTCGATGAAAAGAAAATCCATTTTGTCGGCAATGTGATGATCGATTCATTGTTGCAACATGTGGAGAAGGCTAAAGCTTCCTATGTGCTGCAGCAATATAAATTACAGAGTAAACAATATGTGGCGCTTACTCTGCACCGGCCGGCTAATGTGGATTCTCCGGAAAATTTTTTAAAAATATTAAACGCCTTGGATAGCATTCAAAAAGAAATTCCAATCGTGTTTCCTGTTCATCCACGCAGTAGACAGCGTTTGCAGCAGTTTGCGCTTTTAAACAAAATAGAGCAGATGCCAGGCCTTGTTTTGATTGATCCTCTGGGTTATTTTGATTTTCTGAAACTGATTTCAGAGGCAAAGTTTGTTCTGACCGATTCGGGAGGAATTCAGGAAGAAACGACTGTGCTTGGTGTACCATGTTTGACATTAAGAGAAAATACCGAGCGGCCCATCACCGTTACGCAAGGCACTAATAAGATCATTGGTAATGATACGAAACGTATTGTAGAAGAAAGTTTTCAAATATTGAATGGTGTTTCGAAGAATGGTCGCTGTCCTGACCTTTGGGACGGCAAAGCCGCAGCAAGAATTGCAGAAATATTGGCCGGGAATTATCAATAAAAAAACTTGATTTTTTCTGCAATATATCATACTTTCTATTACTTTTGGAAAAGGGGACAGTGTGTATCTTATAGAAGGTTGAAAAATATCTGTAAATGATTGGTTTGATATTAAGAAGATTATTTCGGTTTGAAACAAAATTCATTGTTTTAATAAAAAAAATAGTAAGTATGAAAATGCACCATTATTTAATGGTGCATTTTTAGTTTTATCATATTCCTTTGGAGGCTTAAATTGAAAGTGAGTTTGAACAACCTGATTGAATTGCAAAATCTCGATGCTGAACTTGAAAAGCTGGAGGCATTAAAGGGCGATCTCCCGCAACAAATAGAGAAACTTAAGGATGAGTTGAAGGATGTCGAAATCCGTCATGAGGATTTAAAACGTCATCTTGATGAATCCACAAAGATGAAAACTGAATCCGAAGGGGAATTGCAGACTTTGCAGGAAAAACTAAAAAAATATCAGGATCAGTTATATCAGGTGACGTCAAATCGGGAATATGATGCCATCACACTTGAAACTGATACAATAAAAGAAAAAATCGATGCATTGGAAGGGCTGATTATCGACTTATTGCAAAAGGAAGAAACTCTGAGTGCTGAAGCCGAAACCCTGCACTCGGAACTGGTAACGCTGCGTGAGAGCATTGCAGGGAAAGAAGAAATCCTTCTGCAAAAAATAAAGGATATGGAAAAAGATGTGAACAAGTGCAGCAAAAAACGGGATCAGGTTGCCGCTTTAATTAAATCTCCTGTCCTGTATCAATATGAACGGATTAGAAAAGGGGTCGGGAATACTGCGGTCGTGGGTATCCAGAAATATTCATGTAGCGGGTGTTTTTCCACGATTCCGCCGCAAAAGGCCGTTGAGATTAAAATGATGAATCAACTGATTCTCTGTGAATCTTGCGGCAGAATACTGGTGTTTAATGGTAAACATGATCCGGTCGCTGCGTAATCGGTTATGTTTGATTGCGGTTTGTTCAAATAACAACGTGTTCTTTAAATTGGTTAGATAACAGGTCCAAAGTAGTCAAGGCGATCGCGTGAGGCAACCGCCTCATGAGGAAAGTCCGAACACCGCAGGGCAGGGCGCTCTGTAACGCAGAGGAGGGGCGACCCTACGGAAAGTGTCACAGAAAACACACAGCCGATGGTCAGGCGATTGCCTGAAACAGGCAACGGTGCAAAAGTGAGGTAAGAGCTCACTATGTGCGGCAGTGATGTCGCAGATTGATAAACCCCGCCCGGTGCAAGACCAAATAAGTTCCGGTTTTCAGACATCCTGTCTGAAAGTAATGTTGCCCGCATTATTTTTCTCTGAAAAGCCGGAATGGGTAGGTCGCTCGACCCTGTCAGCAATGGCAGGGCTAGATAGATGATCGCCTCCCCGGCAATTGCCGGGAAGACAGAATTCGGCTTACCTGACTACTTTGGATTTTTTTTGCACCTGAGCGATTTTTATGGGCGGAAGTTTGTAGTGCAGGCTTCAGGTAGCCAAAGTGAGAGAAAAGCAAAAAATGTTGCTGATAGACGAAACACAGTTTCTAAGGCAATTTTACGGGACTGTCCCAAAAGCGCTATCCTTCACCTTGAGCGAAGTCGAAAGGTGACACAAGTGCTGTAAAATCAAAATGCTTCGACTTCGCTCAGTATGAAGGGCACGGGCCGATCAGGGACTCTTGAGACAGTCCTGCAAGTTTGGCGCTTGAGTTGATGCACGAGGGCATTGACGGCACCCTGATTAAATACGCTTGCATCTATCCAAAATATGAGAAAAATTGGGAAGATATAAAACCGCGGTGATTGCCATCTGTAGGAAGTGGTTTTGCGAATGTGAAATTCCCTGCTTTAGCGGCTTTTAAAAATAGCAGTTTAATGGAGATGATTGATGGATTTAAGCTGGCAAATAATTGATAAATTCGCTTCAAAGACAATATCCGCATTCGCGGATGAATTAAATGTGTCTCCGGCATTGGCGAAGGTGTTGTTGAATCGCGGGATTGACGATATCACGTCTGCACGAAAATTTTATAAACCCGACCTAAACCGTCTGCATGACCCCTTCCTGATGTGCGGCATGAAAGATGCTGTCCAGCGAATTGAAGAGGCAATCCGATTAAAACAAAAGATTCTTATTTACGGCGACTATGATGTTGACGGCACCACAGCGATTTCTTTGCTGCTGTTGTTTTTCCGGCAAATTGGCATTCCGGTGCAATTTTATGTACCCGACCGTCTCACCGAAGGGTACGGTTTAGCTAAGCAAGGTATTCGCAATGTTCACAATGCCGGCGCCGAGTTGATCATTACCGTGGATTGCGGTATCACGTCCAGGGATGAGGTGGATTATGCGCGTTCTTTGGGAATCGATGTGATTATTTGTGACCACCATTTCCCCGGTGCAGAACTACCTGAGGCCACCGCCGTGCTTAATCCGAAACGCACAGATTGCTCTTATCCGTTCAAAGAATTGGCCGGTGTTGGCGTTGCATTTAAACTGGCGCAAGCGCTGCAACAGAAAATGAAACTCGATGCGGCAAATTTATTCGATTTGCTGGATTTGGTTGCCATTGGCAGCGCTGCTGACATCGTTCCACTAATTGATGAAAACCGGATTTTTGTTAAATTTGGCCTTGACAAACTAAACAATACACGAAATCTGGGACTACAGGCTTTAAAAGAAATTACCGGTCTTGCGAAGAGTTGTATTACCGCCGGGCAGGTGGTATTTGTCATGGCGCCTCGCATCAATGCGGTAGGCCGTCTCGGAGACGCCGGCCGGGCAGTGCGGTTGCTAATTGCTGAAAATAAACAGCAAGCCGAAAATATCGCTGAAATCCTGGAGTCGGAAAATAAGATTCGACGTGAAATAGATGAAAATACGTTATCGCAGGCTCTTGCCCAAATCGAAGACCTTGAGGACCCTGGTAGCCAAAATATTTTTGTCTTGAACAGTGATAATTGGCACCCGGGCGTAATTGGCATTGTCGCGTCGAGAATTGTAGAAAAATATTTTCGGCCTACCGTGATGATTAGCACTGAAAACGGTGCAGGAAAAGGTTCTGCGAGAAGTATTCCCGGTTTTGATATTTACCAGGCGCTCAAATCCTGTGAAAATTTAATGACCAGTTTCGGTGGTCATAAATATGCCGCCGGATTAACCATTGGCAGCAAAAATATACCGGAACTTCGGAAAAAGCTCGATGCAGTCGCTGCACAAAACCTAACGGCTGATATGGTGACGCCAAAATTATGGATCGACGCAGAGATAACTTTGAAAGATATCGATGAGATGCTGATAAAATTGTTGAAGCGGATGGCGCCATTCGGTCCGCAGAACATGCGGCCTGTATTTCAAACCAGGGCTTTACAGGTTGTTGGTACACCGTCAATTGTCGGGAAGAATCATTTAAAATTCAAAGTTCGGCAAAATGACGTTGTGTTTAATGCAATTGGTTTTAATTTAGGTGATTTGTTTTATCGTTTGGCTCCCGGAGAAAGTGATCTGGAAATGGTTTATTCTGTCGATGAAAATGA
The DNA here is from genome assembly GCA_964455375.1 of uncultured Calditrichaceae bacterium. GTDB lineage: Bacteria > Zhuqueibacterota > Zhuqueibacteria > Oceanimicrobiales > Oceanimicrobiaceae > CAYVXE01. The sequence goes on along the minus strand of CAYVXE010000017.1, from coordinate 53,386 downwards.
GTGGAACGGAAAAGCCACCATTCAATTAAAAGTGAAAGACTTACGCTGAACGCGTAACCGAGTTCTATGAAAAAATACGAAAGCAGTCTGAACAGGAAATCTGAAGATTATAAAGCGCGCCGGAGTTACATGCTTACTAAATTGAGTGAACTCAATTTAAATCTGAAAACAATTCGGGCAACCAAACCGGAAGCAGTTGAGAAGTTGCGCAAGCGCGGCAAATATCCTGCCCGCGAGAAAATTCAGAATGTTGTTGATAAAGGTTCTGAGGTATTGGAAGTTGGCGCTTTTGCGGCTTTTGAAATGTATGACGACATTCCCGGCGGTTACCCGTCTGCGGGAACCGTTACCGTGGTTGCCACAGTCAGTGGGAAAAAAGTTGTGATCATTGTAAATGATCCGTTGGTGAAATCCGGCGCCTGGGTTGAGACAACGTGTAAAAAGAATTTGCGTGCTCAGGAAATTGCCATGGATAACCATCTGCCGATTATTTACATGGTGGACTCGGCCGGTGTAAATCTGGAGCGGCAAGCCGAAATTTTCCCGGATAAACTGCATTTCGGCCGGATTTTCCGCAATAATGCGAAAATGGCAGCGATGGGAATTCCTCAGATTTCCTGTGTTTTCGGTTTCTGTGTGGCCGGCGGGGCTTATTTGCCGGGCATGAGCAGCGACCTGGCGATGATTACGCAACATTCGAGTATGTTTTTGGCCGGACCGTTTTTAGTGCAATCGGCTTTAGGACAGGTAGTGGATATGGAAACGCTCGGCGGCGCCACCATGCACAATCAGATTAGCGGCGTAGCGGACTACCAATTCGACACGGAAGATGAGGCATTTGTCTGGATTCGCGAGCAGGTGGCGGCCATCGGCCGAAGATCAGTTGCCGGGTTTGATCGAATTCAGCCGGAATCGCCTCTCTACGATCCTGATGAAATTCTTGGCGTCCTGCCGGATTCGCCCACAGGAACCTATGAAATGCGTGAGATCATCGCACGACTGGTAGATGGCAGCCGCTTCGAAGAATTTAAGCCGCATTTTGGCGCCACCCTTATTACCTGCTTTGCCAGGATAGGAGGATTTGCCGTAGGCATCGTCGCCAATGCAGGCAAGCCGGTTTACCGGAACATGCCCCCTGACTTTAAAGGGGATCCGCAAGCACCGCAGGTGCAGATAGGCAATGTTATTTACAGCGATTCTGCCAATAAAGCATCACATTTTATCATGTTGTGTAACGAGCGTCTGATTCCGCTCATCTTTCTGCACGATGTCACCGGATTTATGGTGGGCAAAATGGCTGAAAATAACGGCATCATAAAAGATGGTGCGGAGATGGTGAACGTTCAGGCCAATTCGGTAGTGCCAAAATTTTCCGTTGTCGTGCGCAACAGTTTCGGCGCCGGAAATTATGCCATGTGCGGGAAGGCATACGATCCGAGGTTAATTTTTGCCTGGCCCACTGCACGGTTAGCTGTGATGGACGGAAACATTGCCGCAGATACGGTTCTTCTCACAAAAAAGAACCTGAGTGATGCTGAGAAAAAGGCATTCCGGGAAAAGCTCATAAAAAAGTACGACGATGAAACGTCTCCTTATTATTCGGCAGCCCGGCTGGTTGTGGACGGGGTTATCGATCCGCGGGACACAAGAAAGTTGTTGATTCAGGGACTGGAAATGGCTTTGAATAATCCTGACATTCCGGAATACAAAACCGGTGTGTTGAGGCTATAATGAATGTAAAAGCAAAAAGTTTTAATGTACGAAAAAAAATATTTTATTCAGACTGAATTAAGGAAAATATGAAGGAACCAATACTCATCGGTAATGGCCAGGGTTTCTGGGGCGACAGCATAGAAGCGCCCATAAAACTTATCGAAGGCGGACCGTTACATTACTTAACTCTGGATTATCTCGCCGAAGTGACCATGTCCATCATGCAGCGGCAGAAGCAAAAGAATCCGCAGAGAGGGTATGCAACGGATTTTGTTGATCTGATTGGCAAAATACTACCGACTTTAGTGGAGAAGAACATAAAGGTGATCGCCAATGCCGGTGGTGTGAATCCACAGGCGTGCCTGCAGGCGCTGTTTGAGGTGGCAAAAAAAACCGGTGTGAAGGGTCTGAAAATCGGTGTCGTGGAAGGCGATGATATTTTGCAGCGACTGCCGCAAATGATAGGCTCCGGCGTAGAATTTAATCACCTGGAAACCGGAGAATCAATTGTTCCGTTTCGAGATAAAATTATGTCCGCCAATGTGTATATCAGTTCTCTTCCCATTGTTGATGCGCTGCAGCAAGGTGCGCAAATTGTCGTGACCGGCAGGGCTACCGACCCCGGCCTGGTGATGGCGCCCATGGTGTATGAGTTTGGCTGGCAGCATGATGACTGGGACAAACTCGCGGCCGGAACTATTGCCGGCCACATTTTGGAATGTGGTGCACAGGCCACTGGTGGAAATTTTACCCGCTGGTGGGAAGTGCCGGATTATGCAACGATCGGGTATCCTGTCGCTGAAGCATTTGCCGACGGAACATTTAATATCACCAAACATCCTGGTACGGGTGGCCTGGTGACCGTGGACACGGTGAGCGAGCAAATTGTTTACGAAATGGGCGATCCGAAAAATTACATTTCTCCTGATGTGCAGGTGGACTTTACGACGATTCAGTTAGAACAAATCGGCACCAATAAAGTGAGAGTTCATGGTATTAAAGGGAGTCCGAAACCGGAGAGCTATAAAGTTTCCATGAGTTACCACAAAGGATTTAAAGCGTCGGGTACGTTAACCGTCAGCGGGCCCGATGCGTACAAGAAAGCACAAAAATGTGCAGAGATCATTTGGAAACGACTGGAAAACAGCGGCTACACGTTTGAGGAAACAAATACGGAATTTTTAGGATTGAATTCATGTCATGGTGATATCAATCCTATTCCGGAACAGATTAATGAAGTTGTGCTGAGGCTTTCGGCGAAAGATGCAGATGACCGGAAAATTACCCGATTCGGGAAAGAAATTGCGCCCCTGATTACCAACGGACCGCCGGGAATTACAGGGTTTGCCGGTGGCAGACCGAAACCGCAGGGGATTGTGGCTTACTGGCCTGCATTGATGGATAGAGACCTGGTGAAAACCAAAGTGACTGTGGAGGAAGTGTGAGATGAAACACATTCAATTACGACAAATTGCCCATGCCCGCTCCGGCGATAAAGGAGACAGCTCAAATGTCGGACTGATTGCGGATAATGACGCAGCGTATGAAATCATTCAAATGCAAGTGACGCCTGAACGGGTGAAGCAGCATTTTAAAAGTATCGTCAAAGGGGATGTCGATCGTTATGAAATGCCGAACCTTCGCTGTTTGAATTTTATCTTACATGATTCCCTGGGTGGTGGTGGCAGCGAAAGTTTGAAAAACGATGCCCAGGGCAAAACTCACGGACAGGCAATGCTGTTAATGGAAATCGATGTGCCGGATGATTTTACTCTGAAATGAACAAAAATGGATTTTTGACATGCATGAAGGGACCGTATGACACAACATAACCGGAAAAAGCCGAAAGAAATTATGAGGGCATTGAGCCGTTTAAGTGACGGCTTTGATGCAACAGCACCGAGCCTGGCAATTATTCTGGCGGCCGGACATGGCAAGAGAATCAAATCCGAGACCTCGAAAATGCTACACGAGTTGTGGGGGAAGCCAACGGTGGTTCGTGTTTCGAATGCTGCGCAAGCCGGGTTGCATTCTGCCAACCAAATCGTGGTCGTTGGAATTAAAGCGTTAGATGTGGCCGAGGCTCTCGGTACCATGCCGCATCTGCAGTTTGTTTTTCAGATGCAGCAAAAAGGCACGGGCGATGCGGTCCGGACGGCATTGCAACAGGTGCCGGATGGTTATGACGGTGCGGTGTATATTTTCCCCGGTGATATGGGGCTTCTGTCTGAAGAAGTTGTTGAAAAATTTAAGGAAGATTTTGAAAAAGATACGTGTGATATGATGGTTTTAACCGGTCTTTACGAGGGGAACCCAATCAATAATTATTACGGGAGAATTCTTCGTGTACCGGAAAAGGATGTCGACGGGCGTTCTTCGGAAGAAAATACGGGGAAAGTCATCGAGATCAAAGAACATAAAGACATTCTTGCATTAGAAGGCGATACGGCAAAGTACAGCGTTGAATACAAAAGCCGAATGTATGCATTTTCCAAAAGAGAGCTCATTGAAATTCGTGAATTCAATACCGGCGTCTATGTGTTTCAAGCGGATAAATTGAACGCGTATATCAACAAATTGAATACGGACAATGTCCAGGGAGAGTTGTATCTTACCGATCTTATCCGTATTTTCAATTTGAACGGCCTTTCGGTGAAAGCATCTGCGGCAAAAGATAACCACACGGTTCTCGGGTTTAACGTCAAGAGCGTGCTCAAGGAAATGGAAAATTACGCCCGTGAGAGTGTATATGAACTGCTCAAAGATATTATTATGATCCAGGATAAGGATGATTTCTTTATCGCTGATGAAGTGGTTAAATCAATTCTTGAGTTGGATAAAAAGGAAGGCCCGCTGGACATCGAAATTGGCAAGGATGTTTTTATCGACAAGAATGTTAAATTGAGTAAGGGCGTGAAGATTTTCAACCATGCCCATATCACTGGAAATGTGGTTTTAGATGAAGGCGTCGTGATTCAAGAAAATGTGTTCATCTCAACGTTTCCCGATCAAACATTGCGGATTGGAAAACATACGGAGATTTATCACGGTGATAATTTAAAAGGCGATTTGCAAATAGGCGAGAATTGCCGGGTGGAGTCGCATGTCAGTATTACGGGCAGTGATGATCACCCTACCAGAATCGGTGACCGCGTGACGGTTAAAGGCAGAACCTACATCTATGGTTGCGATATCGAGGATGATCTCTGGATTGAGCATTCGGTGCTGCAGTGCAAGCATGTGGAAAAAAATTTGAAGAAAGACGGCTCGGTGCAGAAAATTCGCTATGTGCTGCCGATTCCCGAAGGTTTGGATTCCATTGAAGAGTTGCCGCACGGAAAGGATGTTTGACCGATGGATTTTAAACATTTGCATTACGATGTTGAAAATTTTGTTGGAACGGTCACCATGGATCGGCCACCGGTGAACGCTCTCAACCGTGAACTGGTTGCCGAACTCAGCGCTGTCGCACAACAGATAGAGGAGGATGTTCAGGCGAATCATGTTCGAAGTGTGGTGATTACAAGCACCGGAAAATATTTCAGTGCCGGAGCCGACTTAAAAGAACGCATGGGCATGGAGGAATCGCTTGTGGCGCCAACCGTAAAAAATATCGGGGCGGCCATCAACAAACTGGCTGATATCTCCGTACCGACCATTGCCGCTATCCAGGGCAGTGCCATGGGCGGTGGTTTTGAAGTTGCGCTTGCTGCGGATATCCGAATCATGGTGGATACGGCGCAAGTGGGATTGCGGGAAACGGCGCTGGCGATCATCCCTGCTGCCGGCGGTACGCAGCGATTGGCCCGCCTGGTGGGGACGAGTCATGCGATTTGGTGGATTACCTCCGCAGGGTTGTTTTCAGCACAGGAAGCCCTGCAACACGGTGCGGTAAATGTGGTTGTTTCAGCACAAGAGTTGATGCCCAAAGCAAGGGCCGTTGCAGAGCAAATTGCCAGGAACGGACCTTTAGCCGTCCGGCAGGCAAAACGTGCCATCAAAGAGGGGCTTGACAAACCGCTGCGTGAAGGCCTGCGTTTTGAATTCGAATGTTATAAAAATATTATTTCCACAAAGGATCGGTTAGAGGGGTTGAATGCCTTTCAGGAAAAAAGACCGCCGGATTATTCCGGGACTTAATCTGAATCATGTACAAAAGAGATAAACGCCATTGCAATGTACTATTTTCATAACTCTTGTTATTTCGAGCGTAACAGCGTGGAGTCGAGAAATCCAGCCTGTAAAAAGCTACGAAGTGCTCATTGAATGTTTATGAATAAAAAATGTTTTAACTATTGAAGGACAAATTTAAGATCAACAAAATGCAACGACAGGAGAACTAAATGGAATTTACCGAAGAACAGTTAATGTTGCGGGATATGGTGCGAGAGTTTGCAGAAAACGAAATCGAGCCCAAAGCAGCCGAAATTGACGAAACCTGTGAGTTTCCACTGGAGAATTTGAAAAAAATGGGTGAGTTGGGACTTTTAGGCATTATCTTTCCACAAGAATATGGTGGCGCCGGGATGGATACGCTGAGTTTTGCTCTGGCCGTTGAAGAGGTTGCCAAAGCTTGCGGCTCCACCTGTATTTCCATGGCCGCACACACATCTCTTTGTTCCTGGCCGATTTTTGCCTTTGGCACGGAAGAGCAAAAGAAAAAATATTTGCCACCGTTGGCACAGGGGCAGTCGTTGGGCAGTTTCTGTTTAACGGAACCGGGGTCCGGTTCGGATGCAGGTGCGGCAAAAACAACGGCTGTTTTGCAAGGCGACCATTATATTCTTAACGGCAGTAAAATATTTGTGACGAATGGCGGACATGCGGACACATTTGTTGTGATGGCTAAGACGCAACCGGATCAAGGCGTGCACGGCATTTCAGCGTTCATTGTCGAGAAAGGGTTCGACGGTGTCGTGTTGGGTAAAAAGGAAGATAAGTTGGGATTGCGTGCCTCTGACACCCGCTACATCACCTTTGAAGATTGCTGCGTTCCCAAAGAAAATCTTCTCGGAGAAGAGAATGAGGGGTTTAAATATGCATTAAAAACGTTAGATGGAGGCAGAATCGGTATCGGAGCCATGTCGGTGGGATTAGCGCAGGCAGCGTATGAAAAAGCAGCAGCTTATGCGAAAGAACGGGATGCGTTTGGCAAGATCATCGCTGAATTTCAGGCCATCCGTTGGATGATTGCCAATATGGCCACGGAAATTCATGCCTCCCGGTTGATGGTTCACCATGCAGCGCGATTAAAAGATGCGAGCAAGCCCATTACCTCCGAGGCTGCCATGGCGAAATTATATGCTTCGGAAGCTGCCATGCGAGCAACAAAAAATGCCATTCAGATTTTTGGCGGCTACGGTTATGTAAAGGATTATCCTGTGGAACGCTACTGGCGCGATGCAAAGCTCATGGTCATTGGGGAAGGCACGTCCGAAGTGCAGCGAATGGTTATTTCAAGGCAAGTCCTGAAGGAGTTTTAAGTTTATGCAGTTTGGTGAATTTGAACTTTTTACTGTGAGTGACGGTCTGTTTCGTCTGGACGGCGGCGCGATGTTTGGTGTCGTGCCGCGGGTTTTGTGGGAAAAGACAAACATGCCAAATGCGAAAAACCGTATTTTGTTAGGGCTTAATTGCCTGTTGATAAAATCCGCAAAGGATGTCATGCTTGTGGATACGGGAATTGGCAATTTGTATGATGAGAAATTTCTTCGTATGTTTGACATTGATCAGTCCGTTAATTTGCAAAAGGAGATGCAAAAAGCCGGCGTCCGGCGGGAAGACGTCACCAAAGTGATCCTGACGCATTTGCATTTTGACCATTCCGGAGGCAATTGCAGACGAAATGACCAGGGTGAGCTGATCCCAGCTTTTCCAAATGCGGTCTACTATTTCCAAAAAGGCGAGTTTGACTACGCTAAGAATCCTGATGCCCGCAGCCGGGGAAGCTATTTGAAACAGAATTGGGAAGCCGTGGAAAAATCCGGCCGGTTGCAGCTCCTCGATGGTGACACGGACATCGCCCCCGGTGTTCGCGTAGAGATAACCGGTGGTCACACGGAATATCATCAGATCGTGAAAGTTGTTTCTGCCGGAAAAACGGCTTGCTTTCTTGCTGATCTGGTTCCCACAAATTCGCATTTAAAAACCGCCTATGTGATGGGATATGATTTGTTTCCGAAAACAACCATGGAAAGCAAAACGAGGGTGTTAAAACAGGCGCTTGTGGAAAATTGGCTGTTGTTTTTTGAACATGCACCGGTGGTAAAAGCAGGTTATTTGCTGGAAAAAGAGGGCAAATTGACCGTAGAAAAAGTAGATATGTCACTAAAGGAAAAATGAAATTAGAAGGACATAAAAAATGTCAGATTTAAAAGAGGTGGTTATTGCCAGCGCCTGTCGTACACCGATAGGCTCATTTCAGGGGACATTGAGTTCGCTCCCTGGCCCTAAATTAGGCAGCATTGCTATTAAAGAAGCAATTAGCCGGGCTGGCATAAGCGCGGAGAATGTCAGTGAGGTGATTATGGGAGAAGTGCTTCCTGCGGGAGTGGGACAGGCGCCTGCCCGTCAGGCTGCCCTTGGCGCCGGTATTCCCAACTCGAAACCGTGTTTGACCATCAATAAAGTTTGCGGGTCCGGACTCAAAGCCGTTATGCTGGCGGCACAGGCGATCATGGTTGGCGATGCCGAGGTCGTGGTGGCCGGTGGTATGGAAAGCATGTCCAACGCTCCGTATCTCCTTCCCAAAGCGAGGACAGGTTACCGTCTCGGGAATGGGGAACTCATCGACAGTATGATTAAAGACGGTCTCTGGGATGTGTACAACGACTACCACATGGGAATGGCAGCTGAGTTGTGTGCCGATGAATGTCAAATCCCCCGTGATCAGCAGGACGAGTTTTCCATCAATTCCTACAAACGTGCGCTTGATGCTCAGAAAAATGGTTGGTTTAAAGAGGAAATCGTGGCGGTGGAAATACGGCAGCGCAAAGGCGATCCGGTACTCATTACCGAAGATGAAGAGCCGAAACGGGCAAATTTTGAGAAGATGAAAACCTTAAGACCGGTGTTCAAAAAAGATGGGACGGTTACGGCAGCAAATGCATCTTCCATTAATGATGGCGCGGCCGCTTGTGTCATCATGTCTGCGGAGAAAGCCGGGCAATTGGGCGTGTCCCCGCTTGCAAAAATCGTTGCCCAGGCCTCGGCAGCCCGCGCACCGGAATGGTTTACGACTGCGCCAATCGATGCCATTAAGGCGATTTTGAAAAAAACTAATTTTACTTTGGACGACATAGAGTTGTTTGAAATTAATGAAGCTTTTGCTGTTGTGAATTTGGCTGCGCAAAAGGAATTGGGAATTGACCTGGAAAGAATGAATGTTCATGGCGGCGCTGTTGCCCTGGGCCACCCCATCGGCGCCAGCGGTGCAAGAATTCTCACGACACTGCTTTATGCCATGAAACGATTAGGTAAAAAACGGGGTCTCGCAACGCTCTGCATCGGTGGTGGCGAGGCTTCAGCCGTGATTGTCGAACGCTAAAAGGAGTTTTCGGTCAATCCCTAAATGGAGAGGAAAGATAAACGTGGAAATTAAAAATGTGACCGTGGTTGGCGCCGGAACCATGGGCAACGGGATCGCTCATGTGTTTGCGCTATCGGGATTTTCGGTCAATTTGGTGGATGTAAAGCCGGCGTTTCTGGATCGGGGTTTGGCAGCCATCCGAAAAAATCTCGAAAGGCAGGTCAAAAAAGAAAAAATAACCGAAGATGATTTAACGACGACGCTGAATCGGATTACGCCCGGTCTCGAACTTGAAACTGCACGGAAATCACAGATTGTGGTTGAAGCGGCCACGGAAAATGCGGTCATTAAAAAAGAACTGTTTTCGAAACTGGATACGATTGTATCGGCTGAGACGATTCTGGCATCCAATACGTCATCCATATCTATCACTGAAATTGCCGCGGGCACGCAGCGACCGGATAAAGTGGTGGGAATGCATTTTTTTAATCCGGTGCCGGTCATGAAATTGGTGGAAGTCATTCGGGGATTGGCCACATCCGATGAAACGTTCGATGCTGTGCTGACGATGAGTGCAAAACTGGGTAAAACCGCGGTCGCAGTGAATGACTATCCTGGTTTTGTTTCCAACCGTGTCCTTATGCCCATGATCAATGAGGCTATTTACTGTCTCATGGAAGGTGTGGCTGACCGCGATGCAATCGACACCGTTATGATGCTTGGCATGGCGCATCCAATGGGACCGTTAAAATTAGCCGACTTCATCGGTCTGGACGTCTGCCTGCATATTATGGAAGTTTTGTTCCATCAGTTAGGTGAAGATAAATATCGGCCGTGTCCGTTGTTGCGAAAAATGGTAGCAGCCGGTTATTTAGGCCGGAAATCCGGGAAAGGATTTTATGACTATGTTTAACAAGAATGTTACTTAACAAATTAATTCGCGAGGAATGATTTATGGATTTTATGCTGACTGAAGAGCAAAAACTGGTGCGACAAACGGCGAGAGAATTTGCTCAGACTGAGGTTGCAAAGGATGCTGCCGAACGTGATCAAACTGAAAAATTTCCGGCACATCATGTGAAAAAGATGGGTGAATTGGGTTTTATGGGAATGATGGTTGATCCTAAATATGATGGTGGTGGGTTGGATACGATAAGTTATGTTTTAGTGTTGGAAGAGCTTTCCAAAGTAGATGCTTCCGTAGGCGTGATTTGCTCGGTAAACAATTCACTCGTTTGTTACGGTGTCGAAAAATATGGGTCGGAATTTTTGAAAAACAAATATCTTCGTCCCCTGGCAAGGGGGGACAAATTGGGCGCATTTTGTCTTTCGGAACCGAGCTCCGGGTCTGATGCTTCAGCCATGAAAACAGTTGCTGAGAAAAAAGGAGATATGTATATATTAAATGGTACGAAGAATTGGATTACAAACGGTGTGAATGCGGACTACTATATCATTACTGCGATGACGGATGCAACCGTCGGATCTCATGGGATCAGTGCCTTTATTGTTGAAAAGGAACATCCCGGATTTCAGGTTGGAAAGAAGGAGAAAAAACTTGGCATTCGCAGCTCAGATACCGCTTCCATTATTCTTGAAGACTGTGAGGTGCCCGCAGAAAATATCCTCGGAGAGGAGGGTAGCGGCTTTAAGATTGCCATGACTACGCTGGATGGCGGACGTATAGGCATTGCGTCGCAGGCATTGGGAATCGCTCAAGGGGCGTTTGAAGCGGCTGTGAGTTATGCACAGGAGCGCCAGCAGTTCAACCGCCCCATTGCAAAATTTCAGGCCATTCAATTCATGCTGGTGGATATGGAAATCCACATCGATGCTTCCAGATTACTTATTTTCCAGGCTGCCTGGAAAAAAGATCAAAAACAGAATTATTCCGCTGAATCTGCAAAAGCAAAAGTATTCGCCTCCGAGACAGCCGTCGATGTAGCTACAAATGCGGTTCAAATTTTTGGCGGATATGGTTATCTGAAAGATTATCCGGTGGAGAGGTTCATGCGGGATTCAAAAATTACGGAAATTTATGAGGGAACATCTGAAGTACAGCGTTTGGTCATCGGGCGTTCTCTGTTGAAAAAATACGGAACAAAGTAAACAAAAATGAATACAAAGAGACACAATGTCCAAATGACAGGGCAAGGAAACTTTTGGAGGGTTAATTATGTCTGAATTTTTAGAAGATGGTAAGTTATGGTTTAACGGTGAAATGATCGATTGGCGTGACGCAAAAATTCATGTCATGAGTCATGTGCTGCATTATGGCTCTTCAGTATTTGAAGGATTTCGATGTTATAAAACCGTACATGGGCCGGCGATTTTCCGCCTCACGGATCATATTAACCGGCTGTTTAATTCTGCGAAAATTTACAGAATGCCTCTACCTTTTAGCCGGGAGGTAATCGAGCAGGCATCAATTGATGTCGTCAAAGTTAATAATATGGAAGAAGCATACTTACGTCCCATCGCCTTTCGTGGTTATGGCAGTCTGGGAGTTGATCCTAAAGATACGCCCATGGAAGTTGTGGTCGCTGCTTTGGCCTGGGGAAAGTACCTTGGTGATGAAGCGATTAATGTGGGAGTAGATGTGCGGGTGTCTTCATGGACACGTATGCGGCCGAACACGTTTCCGGCTATGTCCAAATGTGGCGCCAATTATATGAACTCGCAACTCATCAATCTCGAAGCAAAGGCAGACGGCTATACGGAAGGCATCAGTTTGGATGCCAATGGACAAGTAAGTGAAGGTAGTGGTGAAAATATTTTTGTCATAAACGATGGTAAAATCTATACACCACCGTTTTCTTCCTCGGTTTTACCGGGAATTACCAGGGACAGCGTGATTAAAATTGCCGCAGATTTTGGGTACACGGTGCAGGAAGTTGTCCTTCCGAGAGAATTTCTCTATATTGCGGACGAAGTGTTTTTTACCGGCAGCGCGGCAGAAATCAGTCCCATAAAATCCATCGATCGGATTCCCATTGGCGAAGGCCGACGCGGCCCGATTACGGAAAAACTTCAGAAGCGTTTTTTCGGTATTCTTTCCGGAGAATTGGAAGATAAATTTGGTTGGTTAACACAGGTTTAATAATAAAAAACGACGCGTGATCAATAAACGAAGGAAAGCCCGGGAGCTGGCGTTACAAGCGCATTATGCCCTGGAAATGTCGGGAAGCTCTATAAGCAGCATTGTCGGTACGTTGATTGCTGAGAATGACAGTGAGCCTAGTGTAAAAAAATTTGCAGCCGAACTTTTTGAGAAGAGTGTAACGAACAAAAAGGGAATCGACAAATTCATTGTTGAAAAAGCGATCAATTGGGAATTTGAACGGATAGCTGTTTTAGACAAGATTGTTATGCGCATTGCTATTTGTGAGTTTTTGTATTTTGCAGATATTCCGCCAAAAGTTTCCATTGATGAGGCCATTGAAATTTCGAAAAAATTCAGTACGGAAAAAAGCGGCCCATTTATCAATGGCGTTCTGGATGGCGTATTGATGAATTTAAAAAACAAAGGCTTGATTAAGAAGAGCGGCCGTGGGTTAAGTGAGCGGTAAATAAATATTTTAATTAAAAGAGTCTTGACAAGAAATGATGATCACAAAAACGATTTCAAAAATATTTGGCAATAAACATGATCGGGACGTCAAAAAAATTCAACCGATTGTAGATGAAATAAATAACTATGATGAACAGCTCAACGATCTGACGGATGAAGAGCTGCGACAAAAAACGCAAATTTTTAAAGATAAAATTGGCGCAGCCGTGAAAGACGTCCGTCAGGAAATCGATGCGATCAATGAAAGATTGCAGTCCGACATCGTCCCCGAAGATTCTCATAATGGGGATGTCGATGACCAGGAGGAAAATGATGTCACAGAGACGGAGAAATTAAGAGATCGACTGAAAAAATTGGAGGAGGAAGAAAATGAAATCATCAGTGAGGTCCTCGATGACATTCTGCCGGAAGCATTCGCTGCTGTAAAACAGACCTGTAAAAGGCTTCTGGGAAAAAAATGGCGGGTTTGTAATGTTGAAATTCAGTGGGATATGGTGCCGTACGATGTGCAGTTAATCGGTGCGGTTGTCATGCACCAGGGCAAGATAGCCGAAATGGCCACTGGAGAAGGGAAAACACTCGTTGCAACAATGCCGCTATATTTAAATGCATTGACCGGCAAAGGTGTTCATCTCGTAACGGTGAATGATTATTTAGCGAAACGTGACTGCGAATGGATGGGGGAGATTTATAAGTTCTTAGGTTTGACTATCGACTACATTCAAAATGATATGACCCCGGAACGGAGAAAAATTGCCTATGCTGCGGACATTACTTATGGAACGAACAATGAATTTGGCTTTGATTACCTGCGCGACAATATGTCTGTCCGCATGGAAGATTTAGTACAGCGGCGACATAATTACGCTATTGTGGACGAAGTGGATTCCGTCCTTGTTGATGAAGCCAGAACGCCGCTCATTATTTCCGGTCCTGTGGAACATTCAACGCATCAGTACGATATTCTTAAACCGATGGTGCAGCAACTGGTAAAAAAACAGACCATGTTAGTGAATAGTATCGTGGCTGAAGGGGAAAAACTGCTTCATGAGAATAAGGAATATGAAGCCGGTATCAAATTACTACAAGCAGAACGTGGTGCACCAAAGAATAAGAGGTTAGCCAAACTATTGCAGGAAGTTGGCGTTAAAAAGCTCATCCGTGGTGTGGAAAACGATTACATCCGTGATAAAAAGATGGATGAGATCGATGAAGAGCTGTATTTTGCAATTGATGAAAAAGCCCACACCATTGATCTGACGGATAAAGGCCGCGATACGCTTGCATTCAATGATCCGGAAATGTTTGTCCTGCCTGATCTTTCCGAAAAAATTATTGATATCGATTCCGATGAAACGATTTCTGAAGAGGAGAAAATTGAGAGGAAGTCTGTATTACAAAAGGAATTTTCGGAAAAAAGCGAACAGTTACACAATATTTCCCAATTACTGAGAGCCTATTCATTATTCGAAAAGGACGTCGAGTATGTAGTCAATGACGATAAAGTCATGATTGTGGATGAATTTACCGGCCGTTTGATGCCGGGTCGGCGTTACAGTGACGGTCTGCATCAGGCTTTGGAAGCAAAAGAGGGGGTGAAAATTGAGCGTGAAACACAGACGTTAGCGACCATCACATTGCAAAATTATTTCAGACTGTACACGAAATTAGCCGGCATGACCGGTACTGCAGAGACTGAGGCCGGCGAATTCTGGGAAATTTATAAATTAGATGTTGTTGTTATCCCTACCAATAAGCCTGTGAGGCGAACAGACTACGAAGACCAAATCTACCGCAGCAAGCGTGAAAAATATAAAGCAATCATTGACGAACTGGCACAATTGCACGAAAAGAAACGGCCGGTGTTGGTTGGAACTGTTTCTGTTGAAGCGTCGGAGACATTGAGCCGGATGCTTAAGCGCCGTGGCATTCGTCACTCTGTGCTCAATGCAAAGCAACATCAGCGGGAAGCGGAAATTGTAGCGCATGCTGGCGAGCCAGGGGCGATTACAATTGCCACCAATATGGCTGGGCGAGGTACAGATATTAAACTTGGTGCCGGAGTCGCAGAGACGTTGGAGGGACTTCATATTCTTGGTACGGAACGGCATGAGAGCCGGCGGATTGATCGTCAGTTGCGCGGCCGTAGCGGTAGACAAGGAGACCCCGGTTCATCGGTATTTTATTTGTCTCTCGAAGATGATTTGATGCGTTTGTTTCAGTCTGACCGGGTTGCAGGTGTTATGGACCGATTGGGCGCGCAAGAGGGTGACGTGATTACGCATTCATTGGTCACAAAATCTATCGAACGTGCCCAGAAAAAGGTTGAAGGCCGCAATTTTGATATTCGTAAACATCTGTTGGAATATGACGATGTGATGAATCAACAGCGAGAAGTGATTTATAATAAACGTTTTAACGCGTTGAAGGGTGAAAATTTACGGGAAGAAATCATCGAAACCATTGCGGTATTAGTGGATTTAAAACTTGAGAAATACACCAATAACAGCGGTTACTCGGAAGATTGGGACTGGGAAAACCTGCGCATGGAATTCCGAAAAATCATGTTGATGGAATTACCGGTTAGTGATGATGAAATTCAAGGCCTTACGCAAGACCGGCTGTTTGATCTTATTTTTAATAAGGCAGTGGAGCATTATAAACGCCGCGAAAAGGGATTTGGAGAAAAACTGATGCGGCAAATCGAACGGTTTGCAATGCTTCGGGTTATCGATGAAAAATGGCGGGAACATCTTTATGAAATGGATCAGCTCAAAGAAGGTATTGGTCTGCGCGCGTATGGCCAAAAAAATCCTCTGCTTGAATATAAGGCAGAAGGTTTTCGTATGTTCAAAGACATGCTGGACATGATAAACGAGCAGGTTGTCGAGCTGATTTTTAAAGCACAGATTCAGGCAGAACCGACACTTCCAGGCCATCGTTTACCGCGACAAATGCAGGAGGTTCATGACTCTGCGGATGGCATGGGCTTTTCAGGCGTACCTGCTCAAGGTGCCATGGCCACGAATGCAGGACCGGGAGGCGGTCCCAAAAGACAGCCCGTCGTTGTGGAAGACAAAATCGGTCGCAACGATCCCTGCCCTTGTGGCAGTGGAAAAAAATATAAAAAATGTCATGGAGCAATGTGATTAATTGTTGCATTTCGAGGAAATGTTTTTAGATTTATCATGTAGTGTCTGAACATGCGGTTAAAGATTAGAGGAGTGCGTGAATGAATGAGAGAGTCGTTGAAATACTGATTTATTTAATGAGTGAGATAAGAAGAAGTCAAAGCGTATCCCCCAAATTGGATATTCTTTCCCACAATTTGATTGAAAAGGGGTATACTCAAAGTGAGATCAGTTCTGCATTAACCTGGCTTTTAGACCGCCTTGACCATGAGTCTGAGGAAGTGTTGCACAAGCAGACACCAGCCTTTAAAGATTCTTTCCGGCATCTTCATGAGATTGAGCGATCGATTATTTCTACCGATGCCTACGGTTATTTAATTCAATTGAGAGAGCTTGAAATTATAGACGAAATGGATTTTGAACAAATATTGGAAAGAGCGCTTATGCTCGGTATTTCACAGGTTAACATTGGTGATATGAAATCCGTTGTTGCCTCTATATTGGGTAGCACCGATAATATATTGGACGGTGCTTTTTATTTTCTCGATGAGGAGCAGGTTATTCATTAATCCCAATTAGAGAGCGTATCTGTTTTCAGATTGGTTTTGTGCTCAGATAAAAGTCGTATTTATCTTTCAACAGAGCAATAGGGTAATCATTGAATTCAGTTTCTATCAACAATTTTAACCAGGCAAAAGAAGACTATCTGACGTATTTAAGTATAGAGAAGAATGCTTCCAGCTTTACCATAAATGCCTATAAAACTGACCTCGGGCAATATCTTAAATTTTTAGAATCCCATCATTTTGAAGGTCTGAACAAAAAATCTCTGCGCTCGTTTATTGCTGCATTAGCAGAGAAAAAGATGAAACCATCCACAATTAACAGAAAACTCGCTTGTTTAAAATCTTTTGTAAACTATCTTTATATGAATGAAAAGATCGATGCAAATTATGGCGACGCACTCTTTTTTTTAAAAAAAGAGAAAAAGTTGCCGGCATATTTTGATTATAAAACGATTCTGAAAGCATTAAAAACTATCGATACCACGACCTTTGAAGGTTTACAAGATAGAACGGTATTGGAATTATTTTATTCAACCGGCATTCGTTTACGTGAGTTGGTCATGCTGAATATTTCCGATATGAGTATTTCTCAGAATACGCTGAAGGTATTTGGTAAAGGTTCAAAAGAACGTATCGTACCCTTAGGAACCGGCGTTTCAAAAACGCTGGCCGTTTATTTTGACCGGAGAAACGAATTTTTGCAAAAGGTCGGTAAGACAACGTCGGCGGTGTTTATCAGTAAAAAGGGGAAACGGATTTCCCCGCGTGTCATCCAAATGAGACTAAAAAAGTGTTTGTTGAAAGTATCGCCGGGGCAAGAGGCTTATCCGCACATGTTACGACATTCTTTCGCAACGCACTTGCTGGATGAAGGGGCGGATTTAATGGCCGTAAAAGAATTGTTGGGACATGCCAGTCTTTCCGCAACGCAAGTATATACACATTTAACAATTGAAAGGTTAAAAAATATTTATGAACAAGCGCATCCAAGGTCGGAAAAAGTAAAATGATGCATTCGGTTTCACCATAACTAATTATTATTATCGTTCATTTGTATTGATCAGTAAAGGAGGATTCAATGCGAATAAGTTTTACAGCACGACATTACAAAGCACCAGATAAACTGAAAGAACATGCACAGAATGAAGTGCGTCGGCTCAAAAAGTATTATGATGGAATTATCGAGTGTGATATTATTTTAGATTATGAAAAAAAATCTAACTCTATACAAATAGCGGAGATAACCATAAAAGTATATGGACAAAAAATAGTCGTCAGAGAAAAATCTGAAGATATTTATAAAAGTATTAATAAAGCCGTGGATAAGCTGGAACGGCAGGTGATTAAATATAAGGAAAAATTGAAGAACCACAAACATGAAAAAGTTCTTGTACCAGACTCTCCAACTTCCATTGAAGAAGAGTGAGGGGTCGGCTATTTCCAATAACCCGGATGTCGGGATATGACTTATTTTAAAAGATACCTAAGATGGAATTAACTGTCGCAAAGTTTTTTGACGAAACAAAGTCGAGTTTAAAACTCAAGTTGCTCAATGATAAATTCAGTTTTGACCGGGTGATTACGGAATCGGATATTCATCGCCCCGGTTTAGCTTTAACAGGCTTTGTAAGCGTTTTTACATATAAACGAATTCAGATTCTCGGTAACACCGAGAACGAGTTTTTAAAAACTTTGTCAAAACAGAAATTGAGAAAAGCGTTAACGACGCTTTTCTCATTTAGTTTACCCTGCATTATCATCACTGAAAATAATAAACCAGTACCTGAATTTTTCGAGTATGCCAATAAGTCTGAAATTAGTGTGTTAAGAACGCCTTTTAAAACAACGAAGCTCATGCATTTACTGAGTAGTTATATGGATGAGCAATTTGCGCCCACCACCTCAGTTCACGGTACATTAGTTGATGTCTATGGAATTGGCGTGTTGTTCACCGGACGAAGTGGGATTGGAAAAAGTGAAATCGCTTTGGATTTAATTGAGCGGGGCCACAGGTTAGTAGCCGACGATGTGGTTCATATCGCCAGGAGAGCGGGTGGCATATTGGTTGGTTCGGCCAGCGACATGTTGCAGCATCACATGGAAATCCGCGGATTGGGGATTGTTGACATAAAAAGTATTTTCGGGATAAGTTCCATTCGACTGCAAAAGCGTCTTGAAGTGGAGGTACAGCTTGAAGAGTGGGACGATCAGGCTGATTATGAAAGAATAGGACTTGATGATCAGGTGACAGCGATTCTCGACATTGAAATTCCTGTTGTGAAATTACCTATTTTCCCTGGGAAAAATATAACTGTTATCGCTGAAGTCTTGGCACTGAATCAATTAATGAAAATTCATGGGTATCACCCGGCTAAAATATTTAATGAACGCTTAATAAAAAAAATGCGGGAAAAAGTAGAAAACTCTAAATTTCTAAAAGACTACTTAGGTAAAGATTTCGAATAAGTGATGGTCTTATGGTAGGGTGCTTAGTCATTAGTCATGGTAAGATTGCGCAGGCGTATATCGACGTTTGTAAGCAGGTGGTTGGGACCTCTGATTCTGTTTTTACCCTTGATTGCAGCAAACTGACTGCAAAAGACTTGTATAAAGAGATGTTGAGCCTTCTTGAAAGGGAAAAATTGTCGGACGGTCTTATTATCCTTGTGAGTCTGCGGGGTGGAAGCTGCTGGAATGTCGCTGCAAAAATATCCAAAGAATATCCGAATGTTGAAGTCATATCAGGATTGAATTTACCGTTAATTTTATCCTTTCTCACCAAAAAAGATAAATACAAATTTAGTGAATTGAAAGAAATTGTTTACAAAGACGGCCTTCGCGGTATAAGCCGCGTAGATATTCAATAACTATTTTCTGAATTATGGCTATTGAACTCATTCGTATCGATGATCGCTTTATTCACGGACAAGTTGTGGTAGGTTGGTGCCCATACCTTAACCCTGACCGGTTGATTTTATGCGATGATGAAATATCCCGGAGTGATTGGGAAGCAGAAATCTACAGAGAAGCAGCCATAGACTATAAAACATCTGTTTGTTCCGTTGAGGAAACAGCAAGATTACTTGAAAACAGCGAGGTTGCAGTCGAAAAAGTGCTACTTATCGTGGAATCACCGGCAGTCATTGTGAAATTACTTGACCTCGGTGTCGTTATTACGAAAGTGAATGTTGGGGGGATGCATCACCAACCGGGAAAGCGACAAATCGCACAGTTCATTTATGTTGATGATGAGGATTTAGAAAATTTTAAGATACTTGCACATAACCATATTCTTATTCAAGGTATGGATGTGCCCAATCGTAAGCCAATTGACCTCGTAAAACTCCTACATTTGAATTAACCTCTATTTAATCCCTATAAATTAGATGTCGCGGCCTATCGCGGCCATTCTTTCCCTGTGAGCAAAACGAAGCACCACCGAAGGATTTGAATTTTTAACAATGCTGATTTTGGATCGGCATTGCCACACAGTACTCTGTAATCAACCCATCCCGCCGTGTATACTCGCCTGCAGATACCATTGTTGTCTCAGAATTGTATTTCATGTTAACATTTGTCATTGAATGTGAAAAAAATGTATTAAGGCTGTAGATATGAAAGTTTTCAAACGATAAACTAATTGTTCATCGAATAAACCCATGTTTGTTACGCAAAATTACTTTTTGCTAACAAAATTCATTTTTCAGTGCAAAGTGTGACTAATTTTGAAAACAACGACATATTAACAAACAATAGTATGCTTATGAATCATCACGTAAATTTGTCTAAAAGTACAAGCTTTCCCAGAGATGCGCTTGATCAGGCCGTCGTGGTTATTGACGGCTGGAAAGAGGTTGGGAATAAGCTAATGGTGCCGAACCTTGATCTTGAGCAGTACATAAGGAAGTTGAATGAGGCGCAAAAATATTTAATCAGGGCTGAAGAGCTTAAAAGGGAACGAAGCAGAGCAATCCAGGAAAGGAATGCTCTCCTCAGCGAAGTGTGGGATTTAACAAAACGAATCCGCAATGCTGCCAAGGCCACTTTCGGAGATCATTCTCCTGAATTGGAGCGGTTGGTTACCTCTGTGAAAACTGAAAACTTAAACTCATTTCAGGAAAGATGAAGAAAAATTAAAATAGCAATAATTAGATTCATTGAGCCCGATATTACTATTTCAGTGATATCCGCCAACAATCCAAAATTGTAGCGGCATACCGGGACGCAGAGAGCAATCATTCTTATTAATTTTTAAATAGAGTAGGAAAATGAAAAGACTAAAAAAAACTGCTGCGTTAATCGTTTTTGCACTGTTCGTAAATGGCTTCGTCTCCGCGGGTTTGTTTGCCCAAAATAGCTCCTCTCCTCCGGTGATGAACGGAGCGGCGCAATATTATCTGGGTGACAAAGATCAAGTATTGATGAATGTGAATGTTTGGGGGTTCGTTCAGCGTCCGGGGCAATATATGATTCCGATAAATACCGATTTGGTTTCGTTGATTTCATTTGCCGGCGGTCCTAAAGATGGGGCCAATTTAACCAAAGTCATGATTATTCGCGGCGGACACGGTGGTGAAATGGCCAGTACAAATCCGAGCATTGAAAAAAGTTCAACAGTACCGATTTTAAATGTCAATGTTACGGATTATCTCAAAAAAGGTGAAATAGGTAAAATCCCTTTATTGAGTGCGAATGATACCGTTCTTATTCCGCAATCCTCAGGCAATAAAGTATCAAGCTTTTTTGGAATTAAGTCTCTTTTCGGCAGTATTACAGCAATGGCTTCCATTGCTCTGATTATAGACAGGTTAAGCAGGAGGTAATTAACAGGAGTTAATCATTAACTATTTGAATGCGATATGTACCAAAACAATAATAATGTAAACGGTAACGGACTTATGTCTCAGCAGAATTTTGGTGAGCAAGAATTTACAATTCATGATTATTTGGCAATTTTGTTCAGAGGACGGTGGATAATTCTCTCTACATTTTTAGTCGTGATGATTTTAGTCACTTTTTATACATTTACCACTCCACCGACTTTTGAATCATCCACGACGATTATGATCGATGGGAAACAGGGTATGAGTGAATCTTTTTTCGATATGACAGGGTTTTCACAGCAACGCACTCTGATAAATAATCAAGTGGAAATTCTTAAAAGCCGTTCTTTGTATCAGAAAGTTATTCAGCAACTGTTGGCTTCAGACAAAAAGGATTCTCTTGAACTCCTGCAGGGCTTAGGGGAAGAAAAAACCTACCTTGATGTTCTGACCAACCTACAGGAGTCTATCACCGTGACGCCTGTCCGCGATACAGACCTGATAACGATTAAAGTCGCAGCGCCCACTCCGTTTGAAGCGGCTTATTTAGCTAAGATGGTTTCTAATGTTTACCAGGCGATGGATCGTAATTTTACCCACGGTGAAATATCGCAAATCGTGCAGTTTTTAGAGGAACAGTTGGCGCGCAAAGAAAAAGATTTGAAGCAAAGTGAAAATGCTTTAAAGAATTACATGGAAAAGGAAAAAATAGCATCCTTAGGGGATGAAGCAAGTCAAATTGTTGAGCAAGGCGCCGATTTTGAAAGTCTTTATAAGGAATCCCAGATCAATTACCTGGTGACTAAGAAGAAGGTAGACTACCTGAAAAGCCTGTTGGGTAAAAGTAAAGATAAACTGGAAGCGCAAATTGCGCAGGTCTCCAGTCCGCTTGTTCTGAAACTGCGCGAAGAACTCGCAGGGATAGAACGGAATATAGCGGTTTATTTGTCGCAAGGAGTCGGCGAAAACGACGCGCAAGTAAAGCGTGAAAAAGAAAAGTTGAAAGCGATAAAAGCGCGCCTCACTGACGAAATCCGTGCCTTGATTGTCGGAGGTTTACCTCCCGATGATCCGCTGGCGCAGGCACAAGGGCTGGTGATGCAGATTCTCGAATCAGAAACGGAATTAACCGCTTTACAGGCAAGGTCTGAAGGCCTGCACAAGGTAGTGAAAAGTTATACGAATAAACTGGAGTCCCTTCCTGATAAAAATGTCCAGTTAGCAAGGTTGGAGCGCAGCCGTAAAGTGGATGAAAATCTGTACGTGATGATGCGCGAAAAATATGAAGAGTCGCGCATTACCAAAGCCGGACAGATTGGCAAGGTGCGTATTATTGATGCGCCCATGGAACCGGTTAAACCCATTTCTCCGAAAAAGAAATTGAATCTGTTAGTCGGTATGTTATTCGGTCTGGGTTTAGGAGTTGGAATTGCATTTTTACGTGAATATATGGACCGCTCCGTGCGCCGGGTTGAAGATGTTGAACAATTTGGTTTATCGGTTTTGGCATCTATTCCGAAAATTACTGCATCAGTTGTAGACAAAACCGTGGAGCACTTAAACAGTCTTGAGAAATTAAACAGCCTTGAGACATTAATCGGATACACAAAAGACAACCTGAATTTAATTACGCACAATAATCCGAAATCACCGATTAGTGAAGCTTACCGGACGCTGCGAACCAATTTGCAATTTTCTCGGGTCAGCGAGCAGTTGCACAGTTTTTTGGTTACCTCCTCGGGACCCGGGGAAGGTAAATCGACAACTATTGCTAATCTTGCCATTGTTATGAGCCAGCAGGGGATAAAAACGATTTTGATTGACGCTGATTTGCGCAAGCCGGTGGTGCATAATATATTTGAAAGGGCTAAAAACCGGGGACTCACAAATGTCCTCGTGGGGAATATGAGCCTGGATGACGCCATCCAGTCCGCTTCAATTGCGAATCTGGATATTTTGACTTGTGGCGTGCAACCGCCAAATCCCGCCGAATTACTCGGTTCTCAGGACATGAAAAATCTTATTAAAGGCCTTAGGTTACGGTATGATTTATGTTTGTTTGATGCCCCGCCATTGATAGCGGTAACCGACGCTGCTGTGTTGTCAAAAGAACTGGATGGTGTGCTTTTAGTGGTGAAATCCGGTGTCACACAGCGGGATGCGTTGTCCCGTAGCGTTGAACTTTTGCGAAACGTGAATGCCAGAATTCTCGGCTCATTGCTCAATGGGGTCAGCCGTGAGATCTCATACGGGTCGTACTATGACTATCAACAATACTATTATGATGATGAACAAGAAGAGAAAAAGGGGAACGGTAGAAAGAAAACCGGGAAAAATAGGAGTTCGACAAAAGTGCATATCGTGGATGATCAAATGATTTATAATCAAACAATAAAGTGATGGAGAAAAAATGGAAACGAAAATTGGAGTCATCGGTTGTGGCTATTGGGGGAGAAATCTTGTTAGGAATTTTCATGAGTTAGGTGTTTTATCCGCTGTTTGTGACCTGACGTCAAACGGCAGAGAGCTTGCAAAGTCTATTGCTCCCGGCTGCCAAATTTATGCTTCGTTGCCGGATTTACTAAAGTCCGATGTTCATGGGGTGGTGGTGGCAACGCCTGCCGAAACACATTATCGGGTTGCAAAAGAGGCGCTGGAAGCCGGTAAAGATGTGTATGTCGAAAAGCCTCTGGTCATTAATTTTGAGGATGGCGTCAGGCTTGTAAATCTGGCTAAATCTCTAAACAAAAAGCTGATGGTTGGGCATGTACTCGAGTATCATCCTGCGTTTGTGAAATTGATTCAGTTGGTGAGAAATGGAACGTTAGGAAAAATTGAATATATCTATTCCAATCGGTTGAGTCTTGGTAAAATTCGGCGGGAAGAAAATATTCTCTGGAGCTTTGCACCGCATGATATTGCCCTTATTCTCCGCGTCATGGGGAAACTTCCGTTTCAGGTTGTGGCCTGCGGTGGTAATTTTGTGCAGCCAAATATTGCAGATGTTACCGTTACCAACCTGCTGTTCGACAATAACGTCAGGGCACATATTTTTGTTTCGTGGCTGCATCCGTTTAAGGAGCAGCGTTTGGTTGTCATCGGTTCGGATAAAATGATTAGTTATGATGATGTGAGCAAAAAACTGCTTCTTTATGACCAACGCGTGGAAATAAAAGAAGGGGAACCTATTCCGATTAAAGGGAGTGGTGAAGAAGTCTCTTATGATGCAGATGAACCGTTGCGAAAGGAATGTAAGGCCTTTATTGAAGCAATTGTAACCCGCCGGAAACCGTTAACCGACGGTCGTAGCGGACTTGATGTTCTACGGGTCTTACAAGCAGCTCAACGTTCTTTGATTATGAGCGGTGAAAAAGTCGTGATTCCCGAAATAAATTACTTTACTGGGGATGATGCATCGGAAAATAATCCCAAAATAAATGTTGTTAATAATATTGAAATTGAACATAAAAATGGAAAAAGAAAGGCTGATCATGTCATCGAAGAATGAAGGACAAAGCTATTTTGTGCATGAAAGCGCGTATGTTGATGAAAATTGTACCATAGGTGCAGGAACGAAGATATGGCATTTCTCCCATATCCAAAGTGGTTCAGACGTTGGGGCAAAATGCTCCATCGGCCAGAATGTGAATGTGGGGAATCATGTTAAAATTGGTAATTTCGTAAAGATTCAAAACAATGTGTCGGTGTATGAGGGTGTGGAATTAGAAGATTACGTGTTTTGCGGCCCGTCGATGGTGTTCACGAATGTTTTGAATCCACGCTGTGAATTTCCACAACGCGGCAGTGAATTTTATTCCCGGACCCTCGTTGGTCGTGGTGCAAGTATCGGTGCCAATGCCACCATCGTTTGCGGCCATAATATCGGGAAATATGCATTCATCGGTGCCGGAACGGTGGTAACAAAACACATCCCGGATTATGCCCTGGTTGTGGGAAATCCTGCGAAAATAATGGGTTGGATGTGCCGGTGCGGTAAAAAACTGCACTTCGCCGAGAACCTGGCACACTGTGAACATTGCCAAAGAGATTATCATAAACAGGGAAACGTTGTGGCTTGCCTTGCTAATGAGTCCCCGGTGGTTGAGGTTCCTGCGTAAAACATTCAGGGATTTGATGATTTTTTGTCAACGATTTTATTGATTTCTAAAATGAAGGATGGGTAAAGATGATTGGCTCGCAAATCAAACGACAGATTCAGTTTATCGATTTAAAAGCACAACAGGAAAGAATCGGATTAAGAATTAAAGACCGCATTGCCAGGGTTATGGAGCATGGAAAGTACATTATGGGACCGGAAGTTCAGGAGCTCGAAGCGGCTTTGTGTGAATTCACAGGAGCAAAACACTGTGTAAGTTGTTCCAGCGGTACGGACGCACTGCTCATGGCGCTCATGGCTTGCGATGTCGGTCCCGGAGATGCCGTTTTTACGACGCCGTTTACGTTTATTTCCACAGCAGAAGTGGTGACCCTTTTAGGAGCGACGCCCGTTTTTGTTGACATCGATCCGGAAACCTTTAATATCGACGCTGAAAAGTTGCGTAACAAAATCATGGCCTTGAGTGATTATGACGGCCGTCTGCAGGCCAAATGCATTATTCCGGTGGACTTATTTGGTCAACCGGCGGAGTACAGCAGAATCAATGCGATTGCAAAAGAATTCGATCTATTTGTTCTGGGCGATGGGGCGCAGTCGTTTGGTGCTGAATACCGGGGCAAGCGCGTTGGCAATCTAACGGATATCAGCGCGACGTCTTTCTTCCCGGCAAAACCGTTGGGGTGCTATGGCGATGGCGGAGCGGTTTTTTGTAATGATGATGACCTGGTAGCGAAACTCAAATCGATTCGTGTGCATGGGAAAGGCAGTCACAAATATGAAAATGTCCGTATTGGCATGAACGGACGATTGGATACCATACAGGCGGCAATTTTACTGGCAAAACTGGACGTGTATGAAGACGAAATCCTGCGCAGACAAAAAGTGGCCAAACGCTATTCCGAGGGCTTGCAGGATGTTGTAACGCCGCCGGTGGTTCCTGCAGACAGCACCAGTGTCTGGGCGCAGTATTCGGTGTTAAGCGATGAGCGGGAATCTATCATGGGACGTCTCAAAGAGAATGGCGTTCCGTCGGCTATTTACTATCCGAAACCGTTGCACCTGCAGCCTGCCTTTGATTTTCTTGGCTATAAAAATGGTGATTTCCCGGTGTCTGAACAAATCTCACAAAAAATATTCAGTTTACCCATGCACCCGTATTTGAGTGGCAGTGACCAAAAGTATATCATTGAATCGGCCATCTAATATTAGAGAAGAAAATATAGGTAGACAAATCAGATGAAAAAAGCATTACTTACCGGGATCACCTGCCAGGACGGTTCTTACCTCGCTGAATTGCTCATAGAAAAAGGCTATGAAGTGCATGGCATCATCCGCCACAGCAGTTCCTTTAATATGGGACGAATAGATCCCTTTTGGGAAGAAGGGGGTATGGATAAACGGGTGTTTCTCTACCATGGTGATTTGACCGATTCCAGCAATTTAAACCGCCTTTTTGAAAAAACTAAACCGGATTAAATATATAACCTGGGCGCCAGAGTCATGTCAAAGTCTCGTTTGAAGTTCCTGAATATACCGCTGATGTGGACGCAGCAATGGGTACCTTGCGTTTTATTGATGCCATTAAGGAAACCGGGTTGAAAACAAAGTTTTACCAGGCTTCTACCAGAGAGCTTTATGGTAAAGTGTGGAAAGTGCCGCAAAATGAAAATACACCTTTTTATCCGCGTTAGCCTTATGGTGTGGCAAAGTTGTATGACTATTGGATTGTGAAGAATTATCGCGAAGCTTCTAATCTCTTTGTCTGCAATGGAATTTTAAAAAGGTATTCCCACGGGGGCATGGGAACGAGGGATTAAAGAAACAAACTCGAATAAATAAATCAAATAAAAAGCTATTTGGATTATATTGACACACCTCCTGTTAAATATCAGGGAAATAATTTTAAAAAACAAAATAATATTGTTAGATATTTGGTATGTCCACTAAATCGGGTACAATTCAATGTTGTTTTATAATGCTTAATTTTTATCAGGATCTAAGATAATAATGACAAAAATTATTTCAAAAAAAAAAACAACTTTATGGCGATTGTTTGATCTCTATTTAGGAATTGGCATAAGTTTTGTGAAAGGATTACTAATTATTCCATTGTATTTACAATTTATTGATAGCAAATTATATGGTGCTTGGCTGGCCACTGGAAGTATTTTAATGTGGTTTGCATTATTTGACCCTGGAGTAGGAGATGTTGCACTTCAAAAAATAGCAATGAGTTATGCTAAAAAAGATTTGAAAAATATAAAATATCAAATTAGTTCGTCCGTTTTCATCTCACTTTTAATTTCCTTTGTTGCTTTAGTTGTTGGACTTTCTTTATCAAGTAAGTTTATTAGTATTGCAGTTGATTCAAGCCAAATAGATTTATTAAATTTAAATACGGCATTTAAATATGGAATAATTGCTACTGCAATAACCTTATTTTCTTATTCTTTAAACGGCTCACTTACAGGATTGCAACGTACAAAAATTACAGGTTTGATTAGGAATCTTTCAGGGGCGGTAGGCATTGCTTTGACTATTTATTTATTATTTAAAGGCTTTAAATTAATTGCCATATCATTTTCTGGTTTGATAGCGAGTTTAATTTCAACAATTGGCTATTTAATATATCTTTTGATTTTAATTGAAAAAGAAAAGATAGGGATAGGATTTAATTTTAAGTTTATGAAAGGTTATAGTAAAATCTTTACATTTACTTTTTTAAGTCGTATCAGTAGCTCGCTTACTCAGAACATTGATTTGATATTAGTAAGCAGATTTGTAGGTTTGGAAGCTGTGACAGTTTTGGGATTAAGCAGAAGACCATTTAAGTTTATAAAAACTTTTGCTATTTCACCTTCTATAGCAATGTTACCAACTATTTCACATATGTATGGAGAAAAAGATTTTAATAAATTAAAAAAAGTAATCATCGAAACAACAATTGTTTTTATAATAATCTTCTTATTAATTTCAGAAGGAGTAATTTTATTTAATAATAGTTTCATTACATTATGGGTTGGACAAAAATTTTATATTGGAAATTTTATTAATTCAATTATAGCAATGACTTTCTTTTTTTCTTCCTTTGCGTATATAATATCAAATTTCACATTTAGTTTAGGAGCAATAAAACAGAATAGTTTATTTCAATTTATAAAAGATATTTTACAATTGCTAACAATGTATTTTGCTGGGCTATTATGGGGTTTAAGTGGGATATTAGTAGGGGCTTTAGTTGTTTCCCTAATAAGTGAAACATGGTATTACCCTAAATTACTTTCATTGAGAATTCGTTTTTCTTATAACGACATTAAAAAAAATGTTTTTCGGTTGGTGCTTATTTTTGTTTCCACTATTGCGCTATCCTATGGATTTTATTTTAAGATGATTAATAGTTGGAAAGAGTTTTTCATCACTGCAACTCTTTTTTCATTGTCATTTTTTATCATAGTGAATTTATTGTATCGGGATTATAAAAAATTAATAAAACAAATTATTAAAAGATAGTTTTTTTTATGACTAAAAGTTCAAAAATATATGTTGCCGGGCACAAGGGTATGGTGGGGTCAGCAATAGTAAGGGCTTTAAAAAAGAAAGGGTATGAAAATATTCTTACCGCTGAAAAAGAGAGCCTGGACCTCACGGATACCAAGCAAGTTGAAGATTTTTTTTATTTGAATAAACCGGAGTATGTTTTTTTATCTGCTGCTAAAGTTGGTGGCATAGAAGCAAACAGAAGAAATCCGGTGGGGTTTTTGTTGGACAATTTAAAGATTCAAAATAACGTTATTGAATTCTCCTCTAAAATCGCAGTAAAAAGATTAATTTTTCTTGGAAGTTCTTGTATCTATCCTAAAGACTGTCCGCAACCAATGAAAGAAGAATATTTACTAACAGGACCTTTAGAACCTACTAATGAAGGATATGCTCTTGCAAAAATTGCAGGAGCAAAACTTGCTCAATTTTATAATAAGCAATATGACTTAAATGTATTAAACGTAATGCCTAGTAATGTATATGGTACTAATGATCATTTTGACCCTGTCAACTCTCATGTACTGTCCGCTCTGGTTAAAAAATTTGTAGATGCAGTTGACGAGAATCAGGACCAAGTAGTAATCTGGGGTAATGGGATAGCCAAAAGAGAATTTTTACATGTTGATGATTTGGCGAGAGCAATATTATTTCTTTTGCGCGAATATGAGTCTTCGGAAATTATTAATGTTGGTACAGGTAAAGATATTTCTATTAAAGATTTAGCAATACTTGTTGCTGATTTAGTAGAATTTAAAGGTAACATTTTCTGGGATACAACTAAACCGGACGGGATGTTACGTAAATGTCTTAATGTCTCTAAACTCAATAATTTAGGATTTAAACCGCAAATAGGATTTGTTGATGGAATAAAAATGACAATAGAAGAATATGTTGAATTAAAAAAGAAAGGAAAACTATGATACCTTTAATGAAGAATGCTTTTATTAAAGAATATGAAACAAAAGCAAAATTAAGCGAATTTATTTTGAAATCCAATCGTCTGAGCATGGGTGAAAAATGTCTTGAATTTGAAAAAAAATTTGCTGAGTACCAAGGAAGGCAAATAGCAGTCCTTTTTAATAGCGGCGGTAGTTCTAATTTGGCATTATTACAAAGTCTTAAGAATATAGGGAAATTAAATGTAAATTCTAAAATTGGCTTTTCTTCTGTTACGTGGTCAACTAATGTTATGCCAATTATTCAGATGGGTATGCAGCCTATTCCAATAGATGTAGAACCTGCAACCATAAATGTAATGTCCAGCAATTTATTAGAAAGAATAAGCGAAACTACTTTAGACGCTTTATTTATAACAAATGCTCTGGGAAACACAGGAGATCTGGATAGAATAAAGGAAATTTGTGAAGAAAATAACATCTTACTGATTGAAGATAACTGTGAATCTTTAGGTTCTGAGTTGCCGGATGGGAAATTAGGAAATTTTGGTTTTGCTTCAACATTCTCTTTCTTTGTTGCTCATCATATGTCAACAATCGAAGGAGGTATGGTATGTACTAATGATGAGGAATTAGGAAAAATGTTAAAGATAGTGCGAGCAAATGGATGGGATAGAAATTTGCATGCAGAACAACAAGTGCAATTAAGGAAACAACATAAAATACTTTCTGAGTTTCAAGCTAAATATTCTTTTTATGATTTAGGATTTAACTTTAGGCCAACAGAAATTACTGGGTTTTTAGGAATTACTCAGTTGGAATATTTAGACGAAAACATTAAAATTAGGAACAAAAACTATAAGAGATTAGAAAAAATTATAAATCAAAATCCGGAATTAATTCCATTAAAATATGATTATTTAAAGTTTTTCTCGCCCTTTGCTACTCCAATTATTTGCAAAAGTGTTGAGCTAAAAGAAAAATACGTGGCACAATTTTCAGGTGCCGGTATTGAAATAAGATCAATGATTGCCGGGAATATTCAAAATCAACCGTTTTTCAAAAAATATGTTATGAAAAGTTATGATTTACCAGGAGCTGATTTTTTGGATCGATGCAGCTTTTATTGTGGTAATTATCCTGAGTTGAATGAGGCTGATTTAGATACCATAAGTAGTTGTTTAATAATATACTGACTAATAATATTAAATAAGTGACATTATGAATAAAAAATATTCGGTATTGGTTAATTCAACTGATACTTATGAAGATTGTTGGCTACCATTCTTTAAATTATTTAATAAATATTGGAAAGAAAAAGATGTAAAAGTTTTTCTTAATACAGAAGAGAAAGCTTTCAAATATTCCGGGTTAAATATTATTTCAACAAAGATTGGTTACAAAAAAGATAATAAACGTTTTTCATGGAGCGAATCTTTAATTATAGCATTAGATAAAATTGATACGCCGATCGTTTTACTTATCTTAGATGATTTGTTTCTGGATGCAGAGGTTGACACTAAAATGATTGATTATTTAGCGAGATTAATGATAAAGAACAATTATTCAACGATATATTTTACTGACCAGTCTACTAATGGGCCTTTTGCTGATCAAGGTGAATTATTATGGGAATTGGACCAAAAAGCTGATTATCGCGTTAGCGCTTTGATTGCTTTGTGGGATAAAGAGCGGTTAAAGACCTATTTAAGAAAACATGAAAATCCATGGCAATTTGAAATTTATGGTACCAAGCGAGCGCATTATATTAAGGATTCGTTTTATACCCTAAATCAAGATATCTATAATATAAATAGTAAAAAAGTTATTTCTCATTGTAATCCTACAGGCATAACTAGAGGAAAGTGGAATAAAGAAGCAGTTATAGAATTATTTAAGAATAACGATATTAAAATAGATTTTAATAAAAGGGGATTTTATACCGAGGAGAAGCGAACGTTAAAACAAAAGATAATGAATAGATTAAATATAAAGAGGCTAATACTTGAGTTAAGGTCAATAGCTGAAATACAATATTTAATAATTAGAAATATGGTCTTAAATAAAAATAAGATATAGTATGAACAATAAAATACATTTACCATTTAAAGTTTCTTTAGTACTGAACGGTTTTGAAAAGCTATATTATAAAGAAAACGGGATTCAATATTCAATTGATGCTTATGAATTATCTCAATTATCTTTTTCTGATTATTCTGCAGAGGAATGGTATAAAGAGTTTGTTAATTACATAAGTAATTCTATTGGTAAGTATTATTTGCCAATTTATCGAATGGCTGATGGCGAATTTCAATTTCTAATAAATAAGCCAAGTAGTATTCTTAAGGGATTATTAACCCCTAAGAAATTTAAAAGAACTTGTTGGGGAGAGAATTATTCTTTTGGGGAATACTTGAAGTATAGTAAAAAATATATTGAGCAGCTTAAGGAAATCTCAAAAAATGGGATTTTGGCTCCCCATTTTGTTGTTGAGAAAAATAAAGTTGGGTATGCTGATTATATCCAACCGATATTGAAAATTTTCACTAAAAATGATATTGTATTAAATGATAAAAATTATTTCCCATTTTATTTTGTTTATGCTTTGCTTAGTAAACATGAAAAATTTAATTTGTTTAATGGGAAAAGAATATTAGTTATTACATCATACAATTATGAAAAGAAGAAAAAGCTGGAATCGTTTTTCAAATCATGTTTTGTAGATTCTGCAAGTTTTTATAATATTTCTCCTACAAAGGCTATGTTTGAAAAGATAGAAAAGGAAAGAATAAATAAAGATGAAATCGATATTATTCTGGTTGGTGCCGGTATTGGCGCTGCAAATATAATAAACCAATTAAATTTTATCTCCACTCCATGCATAGACGCCGGAATAATGCTAGAGGTTTATGCAAACCCGAAGTTGAAAGGTAATCGTATTTTTGTTAAATAGCTAAGGTTATAATTAGAATATAAGGGCTAATAATTGTTGCGTATTTCTATAAATATTATGTGAAATAAAAAATTATCTCCCAATTTGTTCATTTACATTTGATAATATGGAGAGTGTTGAAGGTATTCATTCTTATTTTTTAAGGAAAAACCCTTTAGTAAGTATTAATTGATACTGGGATATAATTCTAAAAAATATATGCAAAAAATTAGAATCAGCAATATGGCAATCATAAAAGTTTTTATTAAGTATTGAATTAAGAGATTATTATATGTTAAAAACGATTAAATTTCTATGTAGGGAAGGTAAGTATTTGGTAAAAAAGGATACCAGAAGATTCTTTTTTATACTCTTTAAGTATAGATTCAATTTCAAACTCCAAATCTCCAAAAGCAAACTTTTTAATCTGTATTTTAACGCCCCCCACATTCCGTCATTTATTGCTCAAATAATAGAAATATTTATAGATAAAGTATATATGTTTTATACAAAAACAGAATCACCAGTTATAATTGATTGTGGCGCAAATATTGGAGTAGGATGTTTGTTTTTTAAGAAAACCTATCCAAACGCAAAGATTTATGCTATCGAACCAAATAAAGATATTGCTAAATATCTATACACTAATATAAAAGTCAATGAAGCAAATAATGTCAAAATAATCGAATCAGCAGCTTGGATAGATACAAATGGTATTAATTTATCACAGGAAACTAATGATTCTTCTTCAATTTATGGAGAAACAAATGTAGTTAATGTTACTTCAATACGATTAAGAGATTTAATTAATTCATTTGATTTTGTTGATTTTCTTAAAATTGATATTGAAGGCGCGGAATATGAAGTATTGAAAGATTGTATTGATGTTCTTCATAAGGTAGAAAATATTTTTTTAGAGTATCACTCATTCAGAAAAATGCCACAAAAACTTGATGAGATATTAAATATTTTAAGCAGTGCAAATTACAGATACTATCTACAAACTATGAATTCTATACCACAACCATTATATCGACATCATGACAATGGTGAAATAATGGATTTACAAATAAATATTTCGGGAATCAAACGGAAATAACCTGTTTATTATAAGAAAAACGAAGGTAAATTTACAAAAAATGAAGGTTCTGATAATAAACCATACAGATATTAAAGGAGGGGCGGCAAGATCTGCCAATAGGTTGCATAAAGGACTTCAAGAAATTGGAGTGGATTCATATATGTTGGTACAAGACAAATATAGTAACGATCCAACTGTATTTAAATTGAAAAAAAAACATGGTGCAATTTATACTAAAGTCAGATCTAATATTGATTTATTCCCAATAAAGTTTTATCCACATTATAATGGACGAATATTTTCATCAAATTGGCTTCCGTTTTCAGGTGTCTTTCAGAAAATAAATGAAATAAACCCTGATGTTGTTCATTTGCATTGGGTTGGAAGTGGGACGCTTAGAATTGAAGAATTATCAAAAATTAAACAACCAATAGTATGGTCGCTTCTCGATATGTGGGCATTTACAGGCGGATGTCATTATGATGAAAATTGCAATAAACATATTTCAAAATGCAGGTCTTGTCCAATGGTTGGATCAAAAGAAACATATGACCTCAGTACATTTAATTTTAATAGAAAGCAAAAGACATATTCTATGTTAAATAACTTGACCGTTGTTGGTCATAGTAAATGGTTAACTGAATGTGCTAAAAAAAGTTTTTTGTTCACAGATAAAAAAGTGATAAATCTTCCAAGCCCAATTGATACTGAAAGTTTTGAACCGATCGATAAAAATGTGGCTAAAGGTTTACTACATATTGAAGGGAAGAAATTAATTGCCTATGGCGCTATGTCTGCACTTGACGACCCACGCAAAGGTTACGAACAGCTCAATGAAGCTTTTAAACAAATTAGTAGTGATGCGGAATTTCTTGTTTTCGGGGCAGAATCTAATGGTCAAAACAAGAATAACAAAATGAGAATTCATTTTATGGGCAATGTATCAGATAATTTGTCACTAAGAATCATTTACAGTGCTGCGGATGTCGTCATTGTTCCTTCGATTCAGGAAAATCTATCAAATGTAATTTTAGAGGCTTTAAGTTGTGGAACACCTGTTGTTGCTTTTAATATTGGGGGAAATCCTGACATGATTGATCATAAAAAAAATGGATATTTGGCCAATGAAAATGATATTAGTGACTTAGCCGGGGGGATTGACTGGGTGTTAAATTACAAAGATTATGAAAAACTTCAACTTAATGCGCGTCAGAAAGTTGAGGTTTATTTTGAGCTGAAAAAAGTAGCTCGTCAGTATTTAGAACTTTATCATTCAATAATTTAAGTGATCTAACAATATATTATGAAAAATAATCCCAAATGGTATTTTTACTTAATTCTATTAGCTCCTGTAATCGGCTATTTTTCATATTACACTTTAAACGGTTATCAAGCATGGCAAATACTAAGTTATTTAGTTTTGCCCCTTTTTGCAATTTTTATATTTCAACGGCAGACTAAAATATTTATACCAAGTTTTTTTTATTTCTATATTGCCTATGCTATTTATATTTATATATGGAAGCTTTTCAATGGTTATTTGTATGAAAAAGGCTTATTAAAATATATATTCAATAATTATCATGTTTATTATATTCTTTTATTAATAATTATTTATAATACAAATATATCGCATAAAACATATCAAAAATTCATAACGCTGATTAAAATAATTTTGTTCATAGCAATAATTGGTGCTTTAATACAATTTTTTTATCCAAGTTGGATGATACGCCCAACCGGATGGACAGCGGGTGCAGGAAATATTTTCCTAGACAGACGGCCATCAATTTTTACTTACGTTAGTGACAACGAGTATGGGGTTTCTGTTTTAGCATTTTTTTCATTATTTTTTTCTATCCAACTTGTAGATAAAAATACGAGATCGTTAATAATATTTTCTATTATCATCGGTTTGTATTCACTTTTAACAAATGGCCGTTATATAATGATAGGTTTTATTATAGTAATGATGCAATCTCTGTTTATTAAAGGCAAATCAAAAAAGGTTTACTATATTGTTTATTTTGCAGCGGCATTAGGAATTATTTATTACGTTTTCACAAATATTCTTGGTGTAAATTTACAACAATTAGAGCTACAGCGTTTATTTGCTGAGGGTTCAATTCAAAACACTACAAGATACGGAGCTTATATAAATTTTTTGCACTTTTTTCCTGAAAAACCAATTTTTGGAACGGGAGTGCATTTAACAGATGAAATAAGAAGGGCATCACGTGCAATCGGTTCATCTCAAATACATGTTGGATATTTATCACATCTTGTATCTTATGGCTTATTTGGCAGTTTTTTGTTGTTTACTTTCTGGTATTATCTAGCAAAAGACCTCTATAGAAAGGCAAAACAAACAACCTATTATGGACCTTTTTTTGCATTTTTGATATTTTTATGGTTTAACGTTGTTGCTGTGAACTTTATGTTAATGTTTTCCGGACTAATCATTGCTTTAGTGTTTAGTCAATATTATTTCTGGCAGCATAATTCTCAAATCAAATTACAAAATGAATAGCTACAAAACAATAATACAAACTAATTTTAATTATCTTATACTGAGATGTAATGAATAAATTAAACTATCTAAATGTAGGTTGTGGAAATAAGTTCCATAAAGAATGGATTAACATCGATATGACTTCTAACAGCCCATATGTGAAATCATATAATCTGCTTAAAGGAATACCATTCTCTGATGACAAATTTGATGTAATTTATCATTCACAGGTTTTAGAGCATTTTCCAAGAGAAAATGCCCCGGATTTTATTAGGGAATGTTTTCGCGTCTTGAAGCCAGGCGGCATTATGAGAGTCGTTGTTCCAGATTTGGAGAATATTGTGAATGAGTATTTAAAGTACTTACGTGAAAATGTAGAAAATCCAAGCAAACAGGCAGAAGAGAATTATGATTGGATCATGTTGGAAATGTATGATCAAACTGTAAGAAATTATAGTGGTGGTCAAATGGCAAAATATTTAAGTCGGCCAGAACTTATAAATGAACAGTATATTTTTAACAGAATTGGGTACGTCGGTAAAAGCATTAGAAATAATTATCTCTCAACAGCGTTAAAAAGGCAGAAAACTCGTAATTTACTAACAATCGCAAAGAGAATACCAAAAAATATTTTGAGAGGAATAAGACATTTTTTTTCTTCGAAAGAAAAAAGAATCGGGGCATTCAGATTAGATGGAGAGATTCACCTGTGGATGTACGACCGATATTCTCTTTCAAGATTACTAAGAGAAATCGGATTTGAAAATATTGAAGTTAAAACACCTCTTCAGAGTAATATTCCACAATGGGATAAATATGAATTAGATGTGAAAGATGGTGAGGCTTTCGATCCTACTTCTTTGTTCCTGGAAGCAAAAAAGCCAAGATAACAAGGCGCTTCACCAGGCGGCAATGTAGCGCAGCAGAATTGCCACCGGTAAGCTTTGTCATAAATATTCAAGAACAGGGATGTAGTTATGCATTACCTCTTTTAACCTTGCATCATTCTTAATACTTTTGCTTAAAACATTATTATACTTTTAGAGAAAAATGTCAAAGTTAGTAATTATTATTCCGACACATAATAGGAAAAATTATTTAAGAAGATTGCTATATGCTATTAATAGACAACTAATAAAAGATATGGAATTGGAAATTGTGGTTGTTGATGATGGTTCTGTCGACGGTACCAGTGAAATGATTATAAATGAATTTTCGAATATACATATAGTTAAAGGAAATGGGAATTGGTGGTTTACGAAATCGCTAAATGAAGGAATCAAGTATGCTAAAGAACGTAATCCAGATTTTATTTTAACTATGAATGATGATGGTTTCTTTGAAAAAGATTTTTTAGCAAATTTATATTTTGATTATTTAACAATAAAAGAACCTTGTATAATAGGTGCAATAACAGTGATTACATCAAATCCATATAGAGTAACATTCTCTGGAACTAAATCATTTATTAAATGGCGTGTAAGATTGGTACCATATATTGATAATCGCTTAGAAATTAATGTTAAAGAATTATCAGGCATCTATCCTACATATTCATTAATGACAAGGGGCTTATTAATTCCCTGGGAGGTAGGTCAATCCGTTAATTTTTTTGATGAGGAATATTTTCCCCAATATGGGTCAGATGATGATTTTACATTGAGAGTAATAAAAAAAGGTTATAAAGCTTTTGTTTCATGGAATGCTAAAATTTTTGATGAACCTTCACTCTCTTCAAAAGGAAGCGCTATCACACGACCTAAGTTTATGGAATTTATTAAAAGTTTTTTTGATAAATATTCTGTGAATTCAATAAAAAAAAAGATTAATTTTCAAAAAAGAAATGGTTTTAAGATATTATTGCCAATAACCTTACCATATTTTATTATCGGAACCTTTAAGGCATATTTATGGAAATATCGAAAGAAAAATATATAATAATCACACCTGTAAAAAATGAATTTCTTTATTTTAAAGAAACTCTTGAATCAGTTTGCAATCAGAATATTAAGCCTGAAAAATGGATAATTATTGATGACGAATCAACGGACGGAACATCTGAACTTATTGCAAAATATGCGACTAAATATAATTACATCGAACACCATAAAATGATAAATTTTCGTCCGGATCTAAATTCAATTGGAGGAAGGAGTGGTGCTTTAATGAATTATGCTCGAAGTTTACTTTCTGAGGATATCGATTATATTGTAAAAATTGATGGTGATATCTCATTTAAACCAGATTTCTTTGAAAAGTTATTTTTTGAGTTTGAAAAAAACCATGAATTAGGTATCGCTTCAGGGCATCTTGTACAAGATGGGAAACCGGAAAAACTTACGGGTAGGAATCACAATAGAGGTGCCACAAGAATATATACAAAATCTTGTTTTGATACTCTTGGTCATTACGAAAACAGAAGAGGAGAAGATACTATGGATACTTTTAAAGCTCAATATCTGGGTTATACAACAAAAACATTTGATATATATTTTAATCATCTTAAACCAGAAGATAACAGAAATGGTGATTTTTTTAAGCACTGGGAAACAGGTGTTTATAAAGGATGGATTCCCTATAATTTTATTTATTTTTCTTTTACTTTAGTAAAAAATCTATTTCAATGGCCCTATTTTATTTCAAGTTTTTTGCAATTTGCGGGTTATGTCTATTCCAGATTTATAAGTAAAACCAGACCATTTGATTCTCAGGTTTGTAAATATATTAGAAACACACAAAAAGAAAAAATTAAAACTTTTACTTTTTGGAACAAACAATTATTTTAAAATATTAATTAGTATTGACTTATCAAGTTTTAACAAAAGAAAGATTTTGCAAATGTTAGTAGCTTTAACCCATGATGTTGATAGAACAAGAAAAACATATCAATATATTTCTCAATTTTTTAAGTCTTTAAAGAGAAAAGATATTTATAAAATGAAATATTGTATTCAGTTTTTTTTTTCGCAGAATAAATCGTATTGGAATTTTAATGAAATTATTAGAATTGAAGAAAGTTATGGAGTCAAATCCACGTTCTTTTTTTTAAATGAATCAATAAAATTTAATCCGCTTAGAATTTCTAACTGGAAATTATCTTTGGGGCGTTATAAGATCAATGATCCCGAAATTGTTACGATGATAAAATTTTTAGATCAGAACGGTTGGGAAATTGGTGTTCATGGTTCTTTTAATTCATATAAAAATAAGCGTTTATTGGAAAATGAGAAAAATATTTTAGAAAAAATAGTGGGGCATAAAATTATTGGGACTCGACAACATTATTTAAATTTGAATGATAACACTTGGCAGCTACATAAAGAACTTGGGTTTCTGTATGATTCAACATGGGGTTTTACAAGAAACATAGGTTTTAAAGATAATAAAATCCAACCTTTCTTTCCATTTAATGATAAATTTGTCGTTTTTCCATTAACTATAATGGATGTCTGCTTTATGAGTTTCCCTAAAAAAGAACGGTGGGAAAAATTTATGAAAATTATTGAACAAATAGAAAAAAATAATGGAATTTTAGTATTGAATTGGCACCAAAGAGTATTTAATGAAAATGAATTCCCTGATTTTCGTAAAGAGTACATAAAAATTATAGAATATTTACTTAAAAATAACGCGATGTTTTACACATTAGGCGATTTTTATAAAGAGTTAAATATATTAGATTCAAAGAGTGTGGAATAAAAGAAAATTAATTGAATCGAGGCCCGAACAAAGACTAAGTACATAAATAAACCTACGGTAAAATAAGAGGTATAGTGTTTTAATACTGAATAATTCCATAGGTTAGAATGAATGTAAGAAATAGCTAGTCGATTAGAATTTCATGCAATACGAACAGGCAATATAAAAAACATCTTGAAGGTAAAATAGATGCTTCCAAAGAAATCTGGGAATGGATAAACCTAGAGCTCTGGTATAGGAAATTCATAGACAAAAAAATCGAGCCAACAGTGGTACCAGCCTATTGGGTTTCTGACTCAACCCTGAAGGATTCTGTCGCGGTTTCTTGAAATTGCAGGCTATTTTAAGCGTAGGGATAAGAATTTATGAAAAGAGATTTTTCTTTAAGCACCTATTCGAGCCTGCTAAAGGCACTCATAGAGAATGATTATCAATGTATCAGTTTCCTAAATTTTTTGAATAATGCCGATTTGGTAAATAAGGTTGTAATTCTTCGTCATGATGTTGATAAAAAACCCAAGAACTCGCTAGCTAAGGCTATCATTGAAAACGAATTTAACGTTAGTGCGACCTACTATTTTCGAACAGTAAAGTGCAGCTTTGATCCACAGATCATAATAAAAATTGCTGACTTGGGACATGAAATTGGATATCATTATGAGGATTTAGCTTTGTGCCATGGCGATTCTGGGGCGGCACTCAAGATGTTTGAGCAGAATCTTAGCAAACTTAGAGACTTGTATCCCATTAAGACCATTTGCATGCATGGAAGTCCGTTATCCAAATGGGATAACAAATTGATATGGAGACAGTTTGATTATAGGGACTACGGCATCATCGGCGAGCCGTATTATGATTTGGATTTTGAAAAAATCTTTTATCTGACCGATACTGGAATGAAATGGAACGCCAGCGAAATTGCCGTGAGGGACAAAGTGACTTCTCAATTCGATCTTAAGTTTGAAACAACTTTCGAGATAATCGAGGCTATCAAGAAATCTAAGCTGCCAAAAAAAATAATGATAAACACACATCCGCAGCGATGGAGCAATAGCTACCCGGAATGGTTGGGTGAGTATTCTACTCAATCCATTAAGAATATCATAAAGAAACAAATTGTAAAGAAGAATTAAAGCTAGGAGCTTATTATGTTAATTAGAAGGAAAAAAATTCCTGTTCGTGAATTAATTACTGTTGGTATTTTGCCTTCGGCACTTAAGAAGTTCATCTATCGTCTCAAAGGCTACAATATTGGCAAGAATGTGTCGTTGGGTTTTGGTTCTGTTATTATCGGTAAAAATGTTACAATTCAGGACAACACAAGTATTGGTTTGCTGACAGTCATTCGGGGACGAAGTATTCACATTGGAAGATTTGTGAAAATTGGCTCAATGACATTCGTTGATACTGAAAAGATTTTCATCGACGATGATGCCAGAATCAATGAGCAAGTGATTATTGGGGGAATTAAGAATCCTGATTCATATATTAAGATTGGCAAACGAGCCATTATTATGGAATATTCTTTTCTCAATCCAACCAAGCCTTTGATTATTGGAGACGATTCTGGAATTGGCGGGCACTGTCTCTTGTTTACCCATGGATCCTGGCTTTCGCAATTAGATGGATATCCTGTTACTTTCGCTCCTATAACTTTAGGCAAGAACGTGTGGCTGCCTTGGCGGGTGTTTATAATGCC
Organism: uncultured Calditrichaceae bacterium; assembly: GCA_964455375.1. Classification (GTDB taxonomy): domain Bacteria; phylum Zhuqueibacterota; class Zhuqueibacteria; order Oceanimicrobiales; family Oceanimicrobiaceae; genus CAYVXE01. The sequence goes on along the minus strand of CAYVXE010000017.1, from coordinate 11,578 downwards.
AGGCGTAGAGATCGGTGATAATGTAGTTGTAGGTGCAAATTCTCTCATCAATAAATCACTACCAGAAAACTGTTTAGCAGCGGGTACACCAGCTAAAATCATTAAGGAAAATTTCCCCGACCAGTTGCCAGAGGAGAAAAGAACATCCATGGTCAATGACATAATGGACAGCTTTGTTGAACATCTTTCATACAACGGCTACGACGTCGAAAAAACTGAATTAGAAAAGGGAGTACAACTTAGAATTAGCAATTACGAGATGGTTCATCACCTAACTTATCTGACTGAACCTTCTGAAAATAGCGATACTTCTGGTACAGATAACTTATATGTAATTGACTATACTGAAAACGGTGAAGCCAAAGCCTTGGGAAAAAATTGCGAAATGAAAGTGAACTTGAGGGACAAAAAGAGAATTGGTTCATCCCAAGTTGGTGAAGAGTTTGTTGCCTACATTTCAAGATATGGCGTTAGATTTGATAGACTGGACTGAGGATAACCAAAATATAAAAAATGAAAATTCTATTCGATATTGGACATCCAGCCCATATTCATTACTTCAAAAATGCAATTCGCATTCTTGAGGACAAAGGACATGAGATGGTGATCACTGCTCGCGACAAAGAGATAACGCTGTATTTGATCCGTAGGCTGGGTTTCAAATACTATTGTACAGGCAAAAACTTATCTTCTAAGATGGGCAAGCTCTACTCAGTCATCAGAAATGATTTTAAGATTTATCGAATTGCAAAGCGTTTAAACCCTGACCTCTTGGTTAGTTTCTTTTTGCCATTCACAGCTCATGTCGGCAAAGTACTAGGCAAACATGTCATTGGGTTTAGTGACACCGAGCATGCAAATATTAGTATTCGGTTGACTGAACCCTTTACTAATGCCATTGTGGTTCCGAAGTGTTACAAAAGGGGAATCCCTCCTGGAAAAAAAGTGCTGTTTGACGGTTATTTTGAGTTGTCATATCTTCACCCGAACTACTTCCAGCCTGATCCGTCTATCCTGGAATCATTAGGAGTTAATAGGGATGAAAAATATGTAATTATGCGATTTGTTTCCTGGAATGCGTCTCATGATGTAGGCCATGCTGGTTTAAGTATAGAGATGAAGCACAAAGCTGTTAAGGAATTATCAAAATATGTCAAGGTATTTATTTCTTCAGAAGGAGAATTGCCTGAAGATTTAAAAAAATACCAGATACAAATACCACCGGAAAAAATGCATAATGCATTAGCCTTTGCAACTCTATTTGTTGGAGAAGGTGCTACTATGGCATCAGAATGTGCAATGTTAGGGACACCTGCAATTTATGTAAATAGCTTAAATGCTGGAACTCTCGAAGAACAAGAAAAGTATGAATTACTTTTTGGTTTTAGAAATTCTAAAGGTGTTTTAGAAAAAGCAATTGAATTACTAAAAACTCCCAATCTCAAACGAAAATTTCAAACCCGCCGCCAAAAAATGCTTGCTGACAAAATCGACGTGACCGCCTTTATGGTTTGGTTTATCGAAAATTACCCCAGGAGTTTTCAGGTCATGAAAGAGAATCCTAATTATCAGGATAAATTCAAAATGGCAACCCCGAAAGAGGCCGCTCCCCCTGTTATTTGAGCACGATATTTCCCTTCATTAAAGATGTTTAATTTTTGTCATATTTCTTGATATTTCCTCTTTTTCGTTCGATGTATAAGTGATGTAATATTTGTAATTTACGTTGCACAAATGAAACGAAAAGGGTGAACCACATTTCCACGACCACAGCAAAATTAGATCAATTCCAAACGGAATTCTCAGTATTCTCCGGTTTATCAGATTTTGGGTTACTCAATCTGGCTTTTTTCTCCATGCAATTTGTACAAAAGCAGTCTATCCTACCATCAAAAGAAAACGTACCGGTTCTATTAACTTTCTACATTGGCTGGGTCATTATTTCGATCTTAACTGAAAAATTCCATTTGATATCTTATGAAACATTCGATGCAGCACTTGTCCTGTGTTTTAAGTCCAACGTATTTCTTTTGTATTTTATTGCCTTGTGTGTCGTGTTTTTACATATTGAGGGAATTTCACTCTCATTTGTCTCCGGTTCTCTCTTGATCTTGATGGCACTGGAACTAGCAGGTTTTTCCCTGGCTCACCTGAAAATCAAAAAGCGCAGCTCTTTTCATCGATTCCAGGATGCGAGTACCGGTCAACGTAAATTCAATCTGTCCCTGCCATTAATCGTTCTGGATTTTGTGCTGCTAACAACATCTTTTGTGTTCATAGAATACATCAGGGTCGGTCATATCATCGGTACGGTACCGTGTCAGAAGTTACTTCTCTTATTTTATGGTTTGTGGTTTTCCTTGTCCATGTTCACCCGCAAGTTCAACCGCAGAACTTATTCGAATGTTTATCATGCCTTGACGCCCTCAATTAAAGCTGCCATGTTTACGGGTCTTATGTTATTCTGGCTGGTTCATAGTTTTAAACTTGTAGATATATCTGCAATACAGACGTATGGAACTCTGCTGCTTTTTGTGGTTTCCGAATTGGTATTAAATTCATTTTTTTATTTTCTCGTATGCTCAGGCAGACAAAATGCAGATATCGAAACTGTTGATGCTGTGGAGGCTTACTTAAAGAATGAACAGACACCGCTTGAAATTTCTGTTGAGGATGAAAAATCGGATTTCATTCTGTCCGCCAAACATGACTTGGAAAATAATTATCTGACTGCAAATCCGAGACTATTTAATTTCATTAATAAAAACATTAATCTGGATGCATGTGATATTGCCAAAACAACGGTATTCAATTCAACCAATTTGAATCATTTGAACGAAATTGATCATGATTCTCTAAAAATGTTTGTCAATTTGAAACGGTTGAATGATCTCAGATGGATAAACAAATATTTCCTGGAAGTTTACAAGAGACTTCGTACCGGCGGAACCCTTGTGAGTATCTGCGATACCATTGATATTCATAAACGGAGGTTTCTTGCAGAACAGCCCAAATATTTTGCAAAGTTTCTATATGCATGTCATTTCGTTTATGCCCGTATTTTACCGAAGTTGCCGTATCTTAAGAAAATTTATTTTCTGGTTTCAAGAGGTAAAAACCGGATGCTTTCAACGGCCGAGATTCTCGGCAGGCTTTATTTTTGCGGTTACAAAGTCATTGCCGTGGAAGAAAAAAACGACCACTTTTATGTCATAGCTAAAAAGGTAAAAACCCCTTCAACCAACAAAAATCCGTCTTATGGTCCCATCATAAAAATGCGACGTATTGGATTAAATGGACTGCCAATTTATATCAACAAATTGCGCACCATGCATCCGTACTCTGAAAATCTGCAGGAATATATTTTTGAGCAGAACAATCTGCAAACCAATGGCAAGTTTCAAGATGATTTTCGGGTTACTGGTTGGGCGAAAGTATTCCGGAAACTGTGGATCGACGAACTGCCGCAATTAATTAATTATTTTCAGGGAGATTTGAATCTTGTGGGGGTTCGGGCATTGAGTCAACAGTATTTTCAGTTATACCCCAAAGAACTGCAGCAGCTCAGGGTTCAATTTAAACCCGGGCTTATTCCACCGTACTATGCCGATTTGCCGAAGTCTTTTGAAGAAATTGTAGCATCGGAAAAGCGTTACCTCGTGCAGAAACTGCAACGTCCGCTGCTAACCGACCTGAAGTATTTGGTTATGGCTTTATATAATATTATGTTCAAAGGTGCACGGAGCAAATAAATGTCGAACCGAATTTTATTGTTACTTTTGCTGGCTTTTGTGCATGTGGGTTTTGCACAACCGCAAGGTAAACAGTTTTTATATAGCGATGACTGGACGTACAATCTGATCGATTATTGGTTGACGAACCAAACTATTCATGTGGACCATGTGTTAAATCAGCCGTACACGATTGGTGAAATACGTCGTCAACTGAAAGATCAAAAAGGGTGGCAAAAATTGGTGCGGCGGTACTACCAAAAACATTATGCCCAGATGGGGTATGGAAAAATCAGCTTTTACGGCCGCGAGAATTTTTCCATTGTGTCGGACTCCAATCTGCCCACACGAAAGGCGTTGCAAAGTCCGCCTGTAGATGATGTGTTTTTTTTCGATAACCGGACTAAAAATCATTACAACGTCAGTGCGCACTTCCAGGTTCTGATGCCGCATTTTACCCTTGCTAACCGCACGATCATCAATAGTGAGTACAAGGATGATCCGTTATATGCGGGTGATACCACGGAATGGATTTATGGCCGGGTCAATGATGCTTATGCAAATTTTTCTTTTGGAAATTTTGATTTTTTTGCCGGAAGAATGGCGAGAAATTGGGGCGGTTTGCAGGAGTATGGATTGATCTTATCCGACAATTCCTACACCTTCGATCATCTGCAGGTGTCCTATACGAAGGAAAAGTTTAAATTTAGTTTTTTAGTTACACGGTTGGAGGATTTGCTCGCTCAGGATGATCTGTTCCCGGATTCTCTAATCGCTGCGAGAAAGTTTTTAAGCGCTCAGCGCATCGATTTTTCATTTTCTAAAAGATTGCAGATGTCCTTTTCACAATTAGCCGTTTATGGCGGTTCTGGAAGAGATTTTGAATTTGCCTTTTTAAATCCGGCGAATTTCTTTTACCTCTCACAACGAAATGATAAACTGCAAGTGAACGGGATTTGGGCAATTGATGTTTATTTTAAGCCGCATCCCCGGTGGAGCGTCATGACGCAGTTTCTCATTGACGACTTTGTTATCAATAATAATCCGGGTCAAAATGACCGGGCACAGCATCCTGACCGGTTGGGACTAACCATGGCCGTCTCAAATGCCGACATCCTGTTGCCAGGTTTGCAGGCAAAACTCATTTATACCAGAATCGGGAACCGGACCTATCAATCCCGTCGCACATGGGAAAATTTTCATTATCGCGGCAAAAGTCTGGGATTTCCAACCGCCAGTACAGAAAAAATTGGCGTAAAACTGAATTATTTTAATCTATTTCCGTTCCTTCTCCGATTGGAAAGTTTTTTTCAACGTCGGGGAGATATCAACCTGACAGATGTTTTTCCGATACAGAAAGAAAAATTTCCTGTCGGTGTAGTTGAAAAGCACTTTCGTGCCGATCTAAAGTTAAGGTATTTTCTGAACGAATCTGCTCAGGTTTCGCTTTCTTTTGGTTATGAGACATTCAAAAATTACAACAATATTTTAGATGGGCATCGAAATAATTTCATGTTTCTTGTGGGTGTTCAGATGAATCACAGTCTTGAGATGAATTTGAAATAGTTAGTGACTTAACGAAACCGCCAATTTTATGGCCATTCCGAATCTGGCGTCCGCCCATAAACGCCCATTTAAGATTGCAATTTAACCGTTTCTCTTCTAAACATAGAATGAAAACGTTACGCACAAAATGATTTTGATGGTAATTAAAAAAAGGTTGAATCCATTATAAAAAATAGTGATATTACAATTAAATAATGGAATTTCATACATAAACCTAATGACTTGAAATTGGAGAAAGAATGAGTACACATACAAAGTCAACTGAAATTGCTGAATTGATCAGTCCGTATGGCGGCCAACTGGTAAATTTGCTGGTACCGGATGAAGAACTCGCTGATGTGAAGGATTACGCCAGTCATTTACCTTCCATTCAGATTTCTGAGAGAGCGACCTGTGATTTGGAATTACTCACTTGTGGGGCATTTTCACCTCTGGATCGATTTATGTCGAAAGCAGATCATCAGGGAGTGATTGATGAGATGCGTTTGAGCAATGGAACACTTTTTCCACTTCCGATTACTTTGCCTGTGGAACCAAACGATGATATTAAACTTGATAAAGACATCGCGTTACGTAATTCAAAAAATGAGTTACTCGCGGTGATGACTGTTGAGGAAATGTATGATTGGGACATCGACGGGGTTTCTCAAAAAGTTTTGGGTACAAAAGATCTCCGGCATCCTCTGTTAGCAGAAATGCATCGTTGGGGGAAGACAAATCTGTCCGGTAAACTTCGTGTTTTGCAACTACCCAAACATCATGATTTTAAAGGGCTGCGGATGACGCCAGCAGAAACCCGTGCGAAACTCTCGCAAAAAGGGTTTCATAATGTTGTGGCTTTTCAAACCCGCAATCCTTTGCACCGGGTACATGAGGAATTAACCAAACGCGCCGCCGATCAGGTGAACGGAGTTCTGCTGCTGCATCCCGTCGTGGGGATGACCAAGCCAGGGGATGTAGATCATTTTACACGAGTACGTACCTATCGCGTTTTGGCCGAAAACTACTACGAGCCGAATCGCATTTTGCTTTCTCTCCTGCCGCTTGCCATGCGTATGGCCGGACCAAGGGAAGCCGTTTGGCACGCTTTGATTCGCCGTAATTACGGCGCCAATTATATCATTATCGGTCGTGATCATGCGGGCCCCGGGAAAGACTCAACCGGGAAGCCGTTTTATGGACCTTATGATGCGCAGGAGTTAGTGGATATGCATAAAGATGAAGTTGGTGTGGGCATGGTTCCTTTTCAGGAACTTGTGTATTTACCGGAAGAGGGAAAATATGAAGAACGCTCAAAAATTAGTACCGATGCCAAGATAGCGTCTATTTCCGGGACGCAGGTGCGGGAGGAATTTCTGGGCAATGGCAAAAAGTTGCCGGATTGGTTTACCCGGCCGGAAGTGGCAGAAATTTTAGCTGAATCGTACCCCCCCAAGTATAAGGAAGGTACTTGTATCTGGTTCACCGGTTTAAGCGGTGCCGGCAAATCAACGACTGCGGATGTGCTGACTGCTTTGCTGCTGGAAAATGGTCGTCAGGTTACCGTTCTTGATGGGGATGTTGTACGAACCAATTTATCCAAGGGTTTGGGTTTCAGCAAAGAAGATCGCGATACCAATATTCGGAGAATCGGGTTTGTGGCGGCTGAAATCGTCCGTCACGGTGGGGTTGTTATCTGTGCAGCGGTGAGTCCTTACCGGGCGACCAGAAACGATGTTCGAAATTTGATTGGGAAGAACCGGTTTATTGAGGTTTTCGTGGACACCGCTATCGAGGTTTGTGAGCAGCGTGATGTGAAAGGACTTTATGCTAAAGCGCGTAGAGGTGAAATTAAAGACTTTACCGGCGTGGATGATCCGTATGAGTCTCCGTTAAATCCTGAAATCACACTGGATACCGTAAAATTCTCACCGGATCAAAATGCCGATATCATTCTGGATTTCATGAAAAGTAACGGGTTTGTCATAGCAAAATAAAATCGAAACAAAACAGGGTAAAACCACATTCTCTGATTGCTGTGACGTTACCCTGTATTTTTTATTTAAAAGTTAAAGGGATTTGATTTTGAAAAAAGCACTAATTAGTGGTATTACCGGTCAGGATGGGAGCTATTTAACAGAATTTCTACTCAGTAAAGGGTACCAGGTACATGGAATCATCCGACGGTCAAGTTCATTCAACACCAGCCGTATTGACCATATTTACCAGGATCCGCATGAAGAAGTCCGGAAAATGGTTCTGCACTATGGCGATTTGACGGATTCTTCGAATTTAAATCGAATTCTGGAAAAAGTAAAGCCGGATGAAATTTACAATCTCGCGGCTATGAGTCATGTCGGCGTTTCTTTCCAGGTTCCCGAATACACAGCAGAGGCTGACGCCGTCGGTACCTTGCGTTTCCTTGATGCAATCAAAGAATCGGGGATGAAATCGAAATTTTATCAGGCATCAACGTCGGAATTGTTCGGCAAAGTGCAGGCGGTTCCTCAAAATGAGACGACGCCGTTTTACCCTAGAAGTCCCTATGGGGTTGCAAAGCTGTACGCATATTGGATTACCGTAAATTATCGTGAAGCGTACAATTTATTTGCCTGCAATGGTATTTTATTTAATCATGAATCTCCGCGGCGGGGAGAGACATTCGTAACCAGAAAAATTACCCGGGCGGTCACCAGAATCGTTGCCGGACTGGAATCCGCTTTGTATCTTGGGAATATGAACTCAAAGCGAGATTGGGGCTATGCCCCTGAGTTTGTGGAAGCCATGTGGCGGATGTTACAGCAGGACACACCTGATGATTATGTTATTGGTACCGGTGAAACCCACTCGGTTAAAGAGTTTGTTGTAGAGGCGTTCAACCACTTAGGCGTTCAGTTACGTTGGCATGGAGATGGTGAAAATGAGAAAGCATCGGTTGCTTCCATAAGTGATTCTCTCTTCGAAACCAATTTAAAAATTGATGATCTTGTCGTTGAAGTTGATCCACGCTATTACCGTCCAACGGAAGTTGAACTCCTCATTGGCGACCCTGGCAAGGCAAAACGCAAGTTGGGCTGGGAGCACAAAACATCTTTTACCGATCTGGTGGGAATTATGGTTGAATCTGATTGGAAATTGGCTCAAAAGGAAAAAGCCATGAAGCAGTTGGATTAAAGACCCTCTTTTGGGCTCAAAATTCAAAGTTGTTTTGCGTGAGTCAAGTTTTTAAAAAATAAAATAATGGAAAAACATTCCAAAATATTTGTTGCCGGCCATCGCGGTCTGGTAGGTTCGGCGATTATCAGGTGTCTTCAAAAAAACGGCTACTCAAATCTGTTACTCCGGCGCTCAAAGGAAGTCGATTTAAGAAATCAAAATCACGTTGAGGCGCTGTTTCTGCAAGAAAAGCCGGACTACGTAATTTTGGCCGCAGCAAAAGTCGGCGGCATTCTTGCCAATGATACCTATCCTGCGGAATTTATTTATGATAATATATGTATTGAAATGAATGTTATTCATCAAAGTTACCTGCAAGGTGTGAAAAAATTGTTGTTTTTAGGCAGCTCTTGTATTTATCCGAAATTTGCAAAACAACCGATATGCGAAGAGTCATTGTTGACGGGTATTCTCGAGCCTACAAATGAGCCGTATGCCATCGCGAAAATTGCCGGTATTAAAATGTGTCAATCGTATAACCGGCAGTATGCAACAAATTTTATTTCGGCCATGCCCACAAATCTTTATGGACCTAACGATAATTTTGATTTACAAACCTCGCATGTTTTACCGGCGCTGATTTATAAGTTTCATCATGCAAAGACCATTGGCTCACGTCAGGTTCAAATATGGGGCACAGGATCACCCAAACGAGAATTTTTGCACGTGGATGACCTCGCGGATGCCTGTTTATTTCTGATGAACATGTATGATTCAGGAGATATCGTAAACGTTGGTGTGGGTGAAGATGTTTCCATAAAGGAATTAGCTCTTTTAATTAAGGAGATTGTTGGTTTTAATGGCGATTTGAAGTTTGATTCGTCTAAGCCGGACGGAACACCGCGAAAATTGTTAAATGTTAACCGAATTCATGCGTTAGGTTGGAAAGCAAAAATCGACTTGAAGAGTGGAATTGAACAGACGTATCGCTGGTTTGTTGACAATGTTTACCAAAGTTAACCCGGATGATTCATGTTCCTGGGTCTTGTTAGCAATAATCTTTATCTTATCGATAGTTTCAATATTTCATAAAATTTGATCCCAAAAGAGAAACCCATGAACATCCTCGGCATTTCCGCCTACTACCATGACAGCGCCGCCTGTCTGGTACAGGACGGCAACATCATCGCCGCAGCACAGGAAGAACGCTTCACCCGTAAAAAACACGACCATGACTTTCCCTCCCATGCCATCAAATATTGTCTGGAGGAAGGCGGGATTACGGGTGACAAACTGGACTATGTGGCCTTTTATGATAAACCGTTTCTGAAGTTTGAACGCCTGCTGGAAACCTACCTGCAATACGCTCCGTTCGGCGTCAAATCGTTTCTCAAAGCCATGCCGCTGTGGATTAAACAGAAACTGTGGATGAAGGAGCAGATTAAAGATGAGTTAGGCTTTGCAGGAACCATGCTTTTCCCCGAACACCATGAGTCACACGCCGCCTCAGCCTTTTTCCCGTCACCTTATCCGGAAGCAGCCTTTCTCACCATTGACGGGGTTGGAGAATGGTCCACTGCCAGTTACGGCGTTGGCAAGGGGAATGCACTGGAACTGCATGCCGATATTCATTTCCCACACTCACTGGGGCTGTTGTACTCTGCTTTTACCTACTACACCGGCTTCAGGGTCAATTCCGGCGAGTACAAAGTCATGGGACTGGCGCCTTACGGGGAACCAAAATATGTGGACCTGATTTACGAGCATCTTATCGATGTAAAGGAAGACGGCTCCTTCAAAATGAATATGGCGTATTTCAACTACTGCGCCGGACTCACCATGACCAACCGGAAATTCAACGACATCTTTGGCGGACCGCCGCGCAAGCCTGAATCAAAACTCACGCAGCGTGACATGGACCTGGCGCGTTCGGTGCAGGAGGTCGTGGAAGAGGTGGTTCTAAAAATGGGGAAACATATCCGCAAGGTTACCGGCATGCAGCGTCTCTGCCTCGCCGGTGGTGTGGCGCTGAACTGCGTGGCCAATGGTAAGTTGTTGCAGGCCGGCATATTCGACGATATCTGGATTCAGCCCGCTGCCGGAGACGCCGGTGGCGCCTTAGGTGCGGCGCTGTTTACCTGGTATCAATATCTGGAGAATCCCCGCACCGTGGACGGCAAACATGACATCCAATCAGGTTCGTATCTGGGACCGGAATTCAAAAATGGGCGTATCGGCAGTTTTTTAAAAGAGCAGGCCATTCCATTCGCCGAATTGGATGATAAAGAGATTCCCTCCAGCATCGCTGAGCTTATTGCCAATGAACATGTGGTGGGCTGGTTTCAGGGGCGCATGGAGTTTGGCCCCCGGGCGCTGGGTGGCCGTTCCATCATCGGCGACGCCCGCTCACCAAAGATGCAGGAAACCATGAATTTGAAGATAAAGTTCCGGGAGAGCTTCCGCCCCTTTGCGCCGTCGGTGCTTGCGGAGAAGGTGTCGGACTATTTTGACATCGACCGTCCCAGCCCGTACATGCTGCTGGTGGCAGATGTTAAGAAAGAGCGGCAGAAAAAAATGACGCCGGAAGAATCGAAGCTGTTCGGCCTGCAAAGACTGAACGTTGTGCGCTCGGATATTCCCGCCGTGACCCATGTGGATTATTCGGCGCGCATTCAAACCGTGCATAAAGAGACCAATCCGCTGTACCACCAAATGATTTCAGAGTTTGAGAAGACCTACGGTTGCTCGGTGATTATCAACACCTCGTTCAATGTGCGCGGCGAGCCCATTGTGTGTACACCGGAGGATGCGTATCTTTGCTTCATGCGCACGAAAATGGATTACCTGATTATGGGGAACTATTTGTTGGATAAAAAAGACCAGCAACCGTTGCAAAACGATTCGGACTGGCAGAAGGAATTTGATTTAGATTAGGAGAGGCAATAGAGATATGTAGCTCGACATTTATGTCGAGAAATTTGCCCCAAGCTCGACGATATAAATGTCGTGTTACAGTCCCTTAGCAAGTTTTTTAGACAACCCCACAGGGAGGATTTGTTACCTTTGATTTTCCTGCGGACTTTTAAATCAAGTTAAGAAACCCTTGGATATTGAATCATGCTATTACAAGAGATTAAGCAAATTAA
>CAYVXE010000016.1:13900-58120 GCA_964455375.1 uncultured Calditrichaceae bacterium | reverse complement strand
GTTGATAAACTTTGATGTTATCCTGACCCAAAAACAACAAAAAGTAAAAAACTGTTTTGCAACCACTGCAATTGCAAAAGTGCGGTTCTATTCTATTATACGCATTTCTTTAAATACGCATGTATTCTATACCATATAAACAAAATAAAGCAAGGAGGCAGAAACAGCAAACATCAATATCAGAGCAAATAGATGGAAACGGTTAATTTTTTTGATTTGTATTACAGCGATTGCTTAAAAATTCACGCAATTTGTGCAGACCTGAAACTCCCTTCAAAAGAAGCAAAACTCTTCTCATATATCCACATTAAAAGCATGCAATATCATGAAGGACACACCTATTTCTATGGTGATCTTTCAATTGAAATAACTGCATTAAAAATAATGCTTGGCAAAGACACATCAATAAATATGGCCTATTCAAACAAATCAAGACGACAATGGCAAGCAGCAAAGCCCTTTTTAGTAACAGATGAAATCAACAGGATTGATTTGAAGGCATACATCAAATACGGGATTGAATTTTCTCTAAAATATGAACTCCTTTATAGATTGCAGTTTTTGCAGGAAAGCGAATTGAGGCGTAAAAAATTAGCCTTTTATGAAAAAGTCATTCAACCCAAAATTCTCGATTACACATTATCCGACGTTAAAAACTCTTTCAAAACCGAACAAACCCGAAGACATCAATTGCTCTCAAAACTCCTTTAGTCCCCAGCTCTGACATCCAAAACCTTATCTTCGCGCCACCTGAATTATTATTAACCATCCTTCTTGAATATGTTCTAAAATTAATTTTTTCAGTGAATAATCGAGTCAAGAAAAGTCATATCTGAACGATAACTTCTAATAGAAATTTAAATCGGACACAGAAAGATTGTTCTCAAATTCAGGATGGAAAATATTTTAGATTCGGGAGAAATTAATGGCACGAATTCTGGTTATCGATGATATTGATTTTACGCGTCAAACCATATCCGCAATGATAAAACGCGGCGGGCATGAAGTTTTAGAAGCATCAAACGGCAAATTAGGTCTACTGTCTTTCGAGGAGAACAAACCAGATCTGGTTGTGACAGACATTTTAATGCCTGAAATGGAAGGCCTTGAAACGATTAAAAGAATGAAACACAGTCAACCCAATGTTCCCATTATCGCCATAACAGGGTCCACTGATTCCCCGTTCATGAAAATCGCCCTTAAATTTGGTGCCGTGAAGGGTCTCTACAAACCATTCAAACAGGCAGAATTATTATCAGAGATCAACAAACATGTGGCTTAAAAATTCGTGCTGTAAGACATTATTCAACAACAACAGCCGTGCCATAAACCAGGATTTCCGAGGCCATCCCCATAATGTAACTGGTGGTAACCCGCAAATCAATAACTGCATTCGCTCCCAGGGCTTCCGCTGAAGCCACCAATCGATCGAGTGCCTGTTCCCGCGCTTCAGCCATCAGTTTGGTGTATTCTTCTATTTCTCCACCGACGATATTTTTCAGACCCGCGAGAATATCTTTACCGAGATTACGCGCCCGAATGGTATTGCCTCGAACCAAACCAATGGTTTTGACAATTTTCTTGTCTACAATGAAACTGGATGTGACGACGATCATCTTTTTATCTCCTTATAGGGATCTTTTTTGAACAACACCATTTTTTCCCGCACAACCGAGACCAGCAACATCACTAAACCCGCAATAACCATGAGGATTGCCACTTTCACAATCGTTTCCAAGTGGCTATCACGGAATAGTGATTCAGCAGCCTGAAACAACGCGTAAGTTAGCAAAATGATTGTGCCAATAGAAACGAAAACCCAGGCGAGGCCACGCTCAAGACGATTGTAAACATGCTCCCAATAAGTATCCCAAACCTCATCCGGTGGGTTTCGAAACCTCATTTGTTGAGTCACCTCCTTTAAGTTTTTAAATTCCTGCCATTCTCTGTTGCATGCTTCATATGTTTGAATATATTTTTTGAATTTCTTTTCTTCATCAGACGTTATTTCTCTATCAACCGCCTTCATCAGCAAAATCCGAAATTCATCTTTTTCAGCAGGTGGCAACTGAGTGCTCATACCAGCAACCTCTCAAGTTTTTCTTTTAAAGACTTTCTCGCGTTGTATAATCTGGACATCACCGTGCCTAAAGGGCAACAAAGAATATCAGCAATCTCTTTATAAGACAACTCTTGAAAATCTTTTAGCAAAATAATTTCTTTTTCATTTGCTTTTAGAGCATTTATGGCTTTCCAAACAAGTTCCTTTTGCTCATTTTGTTCCGCTAAAGCTGCGGTATCCTGAGCGTTGTCCCGCATGGTTTTTAGTTTCGTTTCATTTATTTCAGAGAATGGACGCGCTCTGTTTGACCGATCGCGGACAAAATTGAGACTGAGATTTTTCAATATTCGATAAAACCAGGTAAAGAATTTTTTTTCTGCATCAAAATGCCCGATCGCTTTGTAGGCCCGCACAAATGCTTCCTGTGAAAGATCGAGCGCTCCTTCATGATTTCCCACAAACCCTAACGCGGTGACATAGGCACGTTTCATATATTTATTCACAAGAACACCATAGGCTTGTTTATCCCCATGCTGAGAGCGGAGAATGAGCGCTTTTTCTTCAATCGGCAAAATGTCCGAATTTTTACAGGAACGTTGCAAAGTCAGGCCGCTTTCTCGTTATCTGCACTTATTGAAACTCTCGCTTTTCGCTTTCACTAAAAATCCAGGTTGTGATTGATACACTCAGATATCACAGATATTCATATCTTCGCGTTATCTTTACTTACTGCTTGACCGAAAGCACCTCTTCTCTCTTATCAATTCGACCCGACAGCCGTCGGAACCGGAATAACACCTTATGTGAAAATCAGTATGTTTTCGCTCAAGCACTCACTAAGATACAATTCATTAAATGTTTTGTCAATTGTTAAACCACAAAAAATGAATATTTCGACATAACTCTTGTATAATTAGCTATTAGCGTTTAAATTAACTGCACATGAAATTAAATTCTAAACAATACTTGCTGGCAATTTTATCTTTAGCGCTGGTATATTATTTTTTCGGACAGTTGGGCTTGCTAATCCAGAAATATCCTGGGATTACGCCTATGTGGCCGCCTTCAGGAATAGCAATAGCCGCAGCAATTCTATTCGGAAAACGTATCTGGCCGGGCATTACACTTGGTGTGCTCATTTTAGCTTATTCGGCAAGAATTCCTTTTACGTCAACAGTTACGGTAACCCTTGGCAATACGGTTGAACCAATACTCGCTGTCTATTTACTGGAAAAAACCGTTAACCTTGATACTCTCTTCGAGCAAGTCAAAAACATCTTTACCTACCTTGGTTTCGCCGTTTTTGTTGCCCCGATTATCTCGGCTACCGTCGGAGCCTTTGGTTTTTGTGCCGGCGGTGCACAACCCTGGAGTGAATTTAATTCAATGTGGCTCACCTGGTGGTTAGGAAATGCTACCGGTAATCTCGTTCTCGCCCCGTTCATCCTTGTCTGGAAAAAAAGACCTGAAATTCAAATTAGCCGCCTGGAAATCATCGAGACCGTGGCTCTGTTTACCCTGTTAATTGTTGTCGGTTGGAGCATTTTTGAAATCCACTATTTTAGTGCAAGTGTAACGCTTCCACTCACTTATTTACCCATGCCTATCGTGCTATGGATAGCTATTCGGCGATCGCTTCATGGTGCCACTGCGGCAAACGTTATTATCGCTGTGATCGCAATTTTAGGCGGATTGCATTCATCGCTAATAGCAGCCGGGCAGATAACCAAAACACTTTTGTTGGAAGTTACTTTTATTGGCGTTACAGCTTCCACGAGTTTAATGGTAGCTGCTGCATTTCACGAACGACGGTTATCCGAGGAAATTCTGCGCAATATTGTTGAAGCGACCGCATCTTTTACCGGTGCAGACTTTTTCCGATCACTTGTGAAACATCTCGCCTTGACATTAGAGGTAAAAGATGCCTTTGTTTGCGAGATCGTCGATTCCTCAAAAACGCAATCCCAAACGCTTGCATTTTGGGCACACGATCATTTCCTGGAAAACTTCAGATATGCATTAAAGGACACTCCCTGCAAAAAAGTCGTGGAAGGATCCATCCAGTATTACCCTGCACACCTGCAACAGTTATTCACCAATTTTGACTCCGGACAAAAATTGAATGCAAACAGTTATCTGGGGATTCCTTTACAAACCGCTTCCAATAATGTACTCGGCCATCTGGCGATCATGGATGAGGACGAATTTAAAAAGGAAAACAGACTAAAAACACTTGTAAAAATCTTTGCAGCACGCGCTGCGGCAGAATTACAGCGCGAACAAACAGAAAGAGCTTTTCGGGAAAATGTTACAAGAACGAAGGCCATTGTCAACACTGCTGCGGAAGGCATTTTGACCACAGACCAACATGGAATGATAGAAACATTTAACCCTGCGGCTGAGTTTATTTTCGGATTTACGTCGTATGAAATTATCGGTCAGCATTTTTCGACGTTGTTCACTGACTCTTCAAATCAATTTCAAAAAGACCTTCAAAACATGTCAATAGACGACAGAAACGTGATAGAGTCCGGATATGAATTAACCGGAAAACGGAAAAACGGGTCTGTCTTCCCACTGCACCTGAGTACCAGCCGGATGGAATTGAATGACAAAACACACTATACTTATATTGTTCAGGACATCACCGAGCGCAAGCATGCGCAGAAGGTTCTATTCGACCGTATGAGAATATCGGAATTTGGCGAAAAAATCGGCCAGGTACTGATGCAGGTGCAAAAATTAGGTGACGCTCTGCAGGGATGTTGCAACGAGATGATTACACATTTCGATGCTGCTCTGGCACGCATCTGGATTTACGATGAAACTAAAAATACTCTGACTTTGCAGGCGAGTGCCGGTTTATACACCGAAATTAACGGGAAACATTCTCAGATACCTTTGGGAAAATATAAAATCGGGATAATCGCACAACAACAAAAACAACATCTGACCAACAAATTAACCGACGACCCTCTGATACATGACCAAGCATGGGTAAAACAGCACCAGCTCCAGGGATTTATTGGATATCCACTCCTGGTGGAAGAACATCTGTTAGGTGTAATAGCACTTTTTTCAAAACATCCATTTGAGCATCCGGTCATTGAAGCGCTCTCATCTGCCGCCAGCAGTATCGCACAAATGGTCAGCAGAAAGAATGCACAAAAAGCATTGAAGCAAAGCGAAACCCGTTATCGCCTTCTGGTGGAAAATGCACCCGTTGGCATCCTGACCTGTGACACAAAAGGAAACATATTAGATATAAACCAGGAAATTTTAAATTTAGTTGGATCGCCTTCAAAAGAAACGACCCAAAAATATAATTTACTCACTTTCCCACGACTCGTGGAAGCGGGCATTTCAGAGGATATCAAAAAATGTCTGAGAGGTCAAAACATCGTTTCTGAGCGACCGTACGTTTCCCTCAGCGGGAAAAATGCTTTCCTCCGTTTAAATCTTGTCCCTACCAGAGACAGCCGAAAACGCATAACAGGCGTTCAGGCAATCGTTGAAAATATTCTCGATAAAAAATTGGCCGAAGACAAAATCATCGCCAATGAAATGCACTTCCGCACCCTTATCGAAAAAATGTATGAAGGGATTGCCATTTTAAAGTCGGATGGCACTATCGTTTATGAAAGCCCTTCTGTAGAAAGAATTTTAGGATATAAACCCGAATTCCTCATAGGCAAAAATATATTCCAATTTATGCATCCGCAAGACCATGAACAGATAAAACAAAGACTTTCTGAAATTGAAAAATTTAAAGACGGAGAGCATACGACGTCCACTTTCCGGATTAAACACAAAAATGGTACTTACCGGTTACTCGAAGCGACCTCGACGGTGCAACGTGGCGATTCGTCAATATATGGGATTGTAACGAATTACCGGGACATCACCGAAAAAGCCGCCACAGAACAGCAAATAATAAATTCACTCAAAGAAAAAGATGTCTTACTTAGAGAAGTGCACCACAGGGTTAAAAACAATTTGCAGGTTATTTCCAGTTTACTGAAACTGCAAACAAATTCCATTCAAAACAAACCGGCATTGAGAATCCTCAACGAGAGCCGCAATCGTGTTAAGGCCATGGCATTGATCCATGAAAACTTATATAAATCACAGGACCTAGCAAAAATTAGTTGCAGCCAATATTTTAACGATTTGACCCGGCAAGTGTTGCGCTCTTATTTATCTGTAAATCAAAAAATCGCACTTAATATTACTATTGATGATATTTTCCTGGATATCGATTTAGCTGTACCGTGCGGTCTAATCGTTACTGAACTCGTTTCAAATTCTCTGCTGCATGCATTTCACAAACAGAACGCGGGACAGATAGATGTTTCATTTCACAAAAAGGGTCGTAAAAAATATATGCTCACAGTAGCAGACAATGGGCTCGGGTTACCTGACACATTTAACATTCGGAAAACGGATTCACTGGGTCTGCAACTCGTGCAGGAGCTTACACAGCAAATTGATGGAAATTTGAATATCAATCAAAAAGACGGGACAGAATTTCTAATCACATTTTAAAAAATAGGCTTTACCTTGAATTCAAACAACTCACTCCCGGCAAAAAAGACACTCCTCATCGTTGAAGACGAACGCATCGTTGCGAAAGATTTACAACAAACGCTGCAACGACTGGCTTATCATGTACCCGTGATCGCTTCAACCGGTTCTGAAGCAGTACATTCGGCAAAAACAATAAAGCCGGATTTAGTTTTGATGGATATTCAGTTACGCGGAAATTTGGATGGCATTCAGACTGCGGCCGAAATCCGAAACAATTTTGACGTTCCGGTTATTTATCTCACAGCATTTGCAGATGAAGATACACTAAAACGAGCCAAAATAACCGAACCGTTTGGATACATCATCAAACCATTTGATGAACACGAAGTACATTCTACCATTGAAATAGCGCTTTATAAGCATTCCATCGAAAGAAAGCTAAGGGCCAGCGAACATTGGATTACGGCCACACTGAATAGTGTTGGGGATGCCGTCATCGCCACCGACATAAATGAAACTATTATTTTTATGAACCCCACCGCCGAAAAATTAACCGGCTGGACGAAGCCGGATGCTACTGCAAAGAAACTCACCGATATTTGCAACATCGTTGACGAGGCGACACTGCAAACCGTAGAGAATCCGCTAAACAAAGCAATTCAAGCAAAAAAATCAATTGAATCTCCCAGATGGGCAATTTTGATTGCTAAAAACGGGAAAAAACTGCCCATTTCTTACTCGGCCTCACCAATCATAGATCATCGCAGTGATCTCCTCGGGGCTGTTTTCGTTTTTAAAGATAAATCCCTTCAGGTTGAGTTAGAAAAACAATTACGCGAATCACAAAAAATGGAGGCTGTGGGAAGACTTGCAGGTGGAATTGCGCATGACTTCAATAACCTGCTCATGGTTATTTTGGGAAATGCCGACCTTGCCAGGGAAAGTTTGAACCCGTCAGACCTCGCCTATAACGATCTGGGAAAAATTGAGCATGCAGCCGTTCATGCCCGCGACCTCATCGACCAACTCCTAACTTTCAGCAGAAGAACAACATTCAAAAAAGAGCCTGTTAACATCAATGCTTCCATTCACGACTTTCTCAAACTTGTAAATCGGGTTATTGGCGAAAATATCCGTATTCAGACCAATTTATGCGCAAACATGGTTACTGTATTAGCTGACCCAGCGCAAATCCAGCAAATCTTAATGAATTTGTGCTTAAATGCCAAAGACGCCATGCCGGATGGCGGCTTACTTAGCATTTCAACAAAACTTGTTCATGCAAAAGAGCTCCTCAGGGAACCTCGTTTCAAATCTGCAAAAGTCCATGCATTGAGCCACAATAAATTTATTGAACTCTGCATCATTGACACGGGGAAAGGGATAGACAGCGCAACCCGCGAACGAATATTCGAACCCTTCTTTTCCACAAAGGATGTACTTCACGGAACCGGCCTTGGCTTAGCGGTTGTTTACGGCATTATCGATCAGTACGACGGCTTTATCAAGGTAGAAAGTGCACATGGAAAAGGTACCGGCATTTCAATTTTTCTACCTACCTTAGAAACAACTCCGGATATTTCTGTCCCGGTTCCGGCAAAAAAAGATCAAGCCGCAAGAAACACAATCTTAGTTGTCGAAGATGATGAAGCTGTGCGTAAAACAACCACACGAATCCTCAATGTTTTGGGTTACCATGTCCTGGAAGCAACCAGTGGGAAAGAAGCGCTTAAACAATTCAAAACCATGAACGATAACATTTCCGCGATCGTGATAGATGTCGCCATGCCAGAAATGAGCGGACCTGAACTTTATGAAAAACTAAAGACTTTGCGAACCGATCTCCCAACAGTTTTTGTGACCGGTTACGACATTCACGACAAACTAAATTTACCGAAAAATAATGGTAAAAACAGATTTACCATTTTAAAAAAACCATTTACCAAAGATTCTTTAGATCAAAAAATACAGGATGCTCTTTTGGGGAAATGATACTACCAATTAATCCATGGCCCCACGGCTTTCAAGAATTTCAAACAACCACGCTTTCGTCAAAGTGCGGACTTTCCACAAACGGCTGTCCCCTTTCGATATAAAATAAACTTTTTCTTGATAAATTTGTATAACATTATTAACTTAAGTACTTAAATACTAATAATATTCCTTAATTTGCGACATAACCGACCACGGTCACGTCTTAAACAAATCACACTTCCAGATACAGATTCCGAATTAATCCGTTCAAAAAACGAAAAAGCGCAAGTATATTCTTTTTTTCTTAATGTGGGAGAAGTATAGTGAAGGCTAAAAGTATTTTGCTCATTGAAGATAATCAGGATGATGAAATATTAACGATGAGAGCATTGGAAAAGAAAAACATCGTTAATAAAATCGATATTGTTCGCGATGGTAAAGAAGCGCTGGATTTTTTGTTTTGTAACGGGCCCTTCAAAAACAGAGATCCTGATAAAAAACCGGCACTCATATTACTGGATTTAAAATTACCGAAAATCGATGGTTTGGAAGTATTAAAGCGGTTACGTGCCCATAAAGAAACGAAACTCATTCCGGTCGTTGTCCTGACCTCCTCAAAAGAAGAACAAGATATTATTAAAAGCTATGAAAACGGCGCCAATAGTTACATCCGCAAACCGGTAGAATTTGTAAAATTTATCGATGCGGTTGAATACCTTGGTTTGTACTGGTTATTATTAAACGAACTTCCTAATTAAACAGACTATGCAGGATAATTTCGAACATAAGAATTCACTTTCGATTTTGCTTATCGAGGATTCTTCGGACGACGCAGAACTCATTTTACATGAGTTTAATCGCCATCATATTCATGTCTCCTCTAAATGCATCGAAACCAGGGAAGAAATGCAGTATCATTTAAAAAATCGGCCTTGGGATGTTATCATCTCTGATTATGCATTACCCCGGTTCAATGGTCTTTCTGCGATTGCTGAACTTAAAAAATCCAAATTAGACATCCCTCTCATCCTGGTTTCCGGCACTATCGGCGAAGAAATGGCTGTTCTGGCAATGAAAGCCGGTGCCCATGATTATATCATGAAGGATAATCTCAAACGGTTAATTCCAGCCGTAGAACGGGAATTACGGGAAGTTCAGCAGCGGGAAAAACGAAAAAAGGCGGAACAAGCCTTTAAAGAAAGTGAAGAATCCTTTCGAAAAATTTTCGAAGACGCCCCTATCGGAATGGCAATCATTAATTCGGATTATTCTTTTGTGCGCTTCAACCAGCAACTAAGCGATATGTTCAGTTACTCGAAAGACGAGCTTTTAACCAAAACCTTACTCGACACCACGCACAACGACGACTTAAAAACAAGCCAAAACAAAGCAAAATATATCTTTTCCAGTAAAAAGCATTTCATAAAATCTGAAATACGATTTCTTAAAAAAAACAATGAGACCTTGTGGGTCGCACTATCGCTTTCAGCTTTACAAAAGGAAGGTAACAAGGTAATCACAGCGTTAGCGATGTTCGAAGATATCACGGAAAGAAAACAGGCGGAAGAAGTTCTTCTAAATATAGCTAGAGGAGTGTCTGCAAAAACCGGCGACCTGTTTTTTCGGTCATTGGTTGAAAACCTCGCTAAAACTCTACATGCCGACTATACATTTATTGGTGAATTGGCAGGAGTGAAAAACGAATTAATTAAAACGATCTCGGTTTATGCCGGAAATGATTTTTTAGAAAACTTCAGTTATAAATTAAGGAATACACCCTGTAAAAATGTCGTACGTCAACAAATATGCTGTTATCCTGAAAATGTCCAAAAACATTACCCTGAAGATCCCATCCTTAAAAAGATGCAAATAGCCGGCTATGTGGGAATGCCTCTCATCGATGCATCAGGAAATCCTCTGGGGTTGCTGGCGGTTCTTTTCCGAAAACCAATTGTTCATGTGGAACAGACGAAATCGTTAATAACTATTTTTGCGGCGCGAGCAGCGGCTGAACTTGAGCGCAGACTTGCCGAGAAAGCACTGCGGGAAAGTGAAGAAAAATTCAGGCAAATTGTAGAGACAGCTCAGGAAGGGATTTGGACCATCGACGCCAAAGGCAATACGACTTATGTGAACGATAAAATGGGAGAAATGCTCGGATATACGACAGCAGAAATGACCGGGAAACACCTGTTCGATTTTATGGATGAAACCGGAAAGCAAATTTCAAGTAAGAACATCGAGCGGCGCAAGAAAGGCATCCAGGAAATGCACGAATTTTCGTTTCTCAAAAAAGACGGTTCGGTTTTACATACACTGCTGTCCACCAACCCACTTATTGATAGAAACGGCAAATATACCGGCGCGTTGGCAATGGTTACGGATATTTCTGATATTAAAAAGATACAGGTTGCGCTTAAAAAATCAGAAGAACAGTTGCGAAACCTTTCGGCACATTTGCAAAACTCCCGTGAGGAAGACCGATTAATGATTGCCCGGGAAATACACGATGAAATCGGACAGGTTCTAACTGCCCTGAAAATGGATTTAACTTTAATGGAACGGGATGTCGACATAACCCAAAATTCCATTCATGCGGAAACCATCGTCGAAGAAATCCATTCGATGAAGGCACTCATCGACAACACAATAAAAAAAGTGCGAAAGTTAATTACGGAACTGAGACCGGAAGTGTTGGACAATCTTGGCTTAGAAGCGGCGTTGCATTGGCAAATAGAGGAATTTACAAAACGCACCGGAATTGCTCACTCAATAGATGTAAAAGAGGTTACACTTGAAAAACACAAAGCCATTGCTGTCTTCCGCATATTCCAGGAAGCGCTTACCAATATAGCCCGGCATGCAAAAGCAAAAAATGTAGATATTCAGATGACACTTAAAAATCACTCTTATCTCCTGAAAATTAAAGATGATGGAATCGGTTTCCCGGAAGACATTCTTGAACACAGCAACACATTCGGTCTTTTGGGTATGAAAGAGCGTGCGCTCATTTTCGGCGGTGAGGTTATTGTTCACAGTAAGCCGAATCGAGGAACAACCATTAAAATTAATATTCCCATAAGACCATGATTTTAAATAAACTTTATAAAATATATTCATTTCATATTTTGGGGAAAGTATGATAAACATTCTCATTGCAGACGATCACTTCCTGGTAAGGGAAGGGTTCAAAAAATTAATCAAGCGGGAAGTGGACATGACCGTTTCAGCCGAAGCGGCAACCGGTCCGGAAGTATTGGAAAAACTGGCTGAGGAGGAAATAGACGTCATCGTGCTCGATATCAATATGCCCGGGAAAAGCGGTCTTGATTTATTAAAAGATCTCCGGGACTACTACCATCACATCAAAATATTAATTCTCAGTATGCAACCGGAAGACCGTTTTGCCATTCGTCTGTTAAAATCCGGGGCCTCCGGCTACATTACTAAAGAGAGCGCACCCGATGAACTGGTCAAAGCGATCCGCAAAGTTTACAATGGCGGTAAATACATCAGCCCGACACTCGCAGAAAAACTGGCATTTGACATAGATATTGACACAGAAAAGCCGCTACATGAAAATTTATCGGATCGTGAATTCCAGATTTTCGAATTAATCGGCGCTGGAAAAAGTATTGCCGAAATCGCCAAAAAGCTGTCGTTGAGTCAAAGTACCGTTCACACCTACCGCACCAGAGTTCTGGAAAAAATGAAAATGCATTCCAATGCAGAAATCATACATTATGCAATTAAAAATAAACTTGTAGACTAAAGCTCAAATTCTTTTGTAACCCTTCAAATCTTTGTCAAAAATATTGCCACACTAATTTCAGAGAAAAGCCGATATTTTAGGTGAATTTAAACATCTATACTATACCATATAAAATGTTTCTTGACAAACATCCCCTGAAAATTGCAAATATTAATCGCTGACGACTCCACGGAAGTAAGGAACAGTCTGAAAAAATTTCTTGCCCGATTTGAACATCTTCAGATCGTTGCTGAAGCAACAGATGCGGTAGAAGCTCTGAATAAAACTCTGCAATTAAAACCGGACCTATTGCTCTTAGACATTAAGATGCCGAAAGGCAGCGGTTTAGAGGTTGCGGAAAAAATAAAAAAGCAACTTCCGGAATGCATTATTATCATGCTGACTAATTTTGCGTCAAATGAATTTCGAAATCGGGCTATTGAAAAAGGTGTCGATTTCTTTTTTGACAAATCTTCTGAATTTGAAAAAGTCGCGGATGTCATAAAGAACATTCTGGCAAAATCTTCTCAGTAGAAATCTTTCCGATTCATTTTTCCTAAAAAATAAAATATGTAGCAATATTTACCTCGGAAGTCAAATTCTATCCGACACATAAATCTCGATAAATTTACAATATAATCAACAATTTAGCCATTGTTATTGTTGCGTATCTTTCCGATATTTTTTTACGTTGTAAAACCATCCATCGAGGTTTAATCTTATGAACGTTCTTATCATTGATGACTCTCTCGCAATTCGCAGCCGCATTGTAAAAAGCTTACTGGATGTTGAAGCCATCGAAGCTATTTTACAATGCAAAAGCATGCCTGAAGCCCAAAAAATATTCACTCAATTTCAACCTGATGTGATTATTACGGAATTTTTCCAGCTTAGCTCGGATGCTGTGACTATGTTGCAAAACATGAAACAGGAAAAACAATCATTAAAAATCATCATTCTCACAGATGATATGTATGAACCCTTTTTGATAAAATGCAAAAAAGCCGGAGCGACACACATACTTCACAAGCTTCACGAATTTGAAAAACTACCGCTTATCCTAAACGGAACATACAGGCCGGACCAAAACAACCTGTTGAGCCCTCAAAAAACGGTGCCTTTTACCTATCATGATTAATTTCCTGATTATTGAACACGAAAAACAGTCGGCTCAAAATTTATTTAAGCTTCTGACGATTTCAGGATACAACATAGACGGAATAGTCAGTTCTGCCGAACGAGCCATTATGCACATAAAAATCTCCAGACCAGACATCGTCTTACTGAACAAGAATTTGAACAGCGAATTGGAAGCGGTAAAATTAGCAGCCTTCTTAAAACGAAAATTCAACATCCCGGCATTGTTACTGGCCCATGAATCAGATAAAGAAAGTGTCCAAGATATTCAAAGTGACTATATCCTGGGCATCCTGCACAAGCCTTATCAATTAGAGAAGTTACAATCCGAAATAAAAAAGGTATTGTCCAAACTTAGTTACCCCAAATCAACCGCTATAAATCCAAAGGATTGCTCCAAATTTCAGAGTATTTTGGATACTTGCAGTAACCATTTAACCAAAATTCGCACCAATTTGGAAACCTTTGAAAAACATTTGGTACCGGAAATTGCCAGCTACGAACTCTTACAACAAACGAAAAATATCGCCAGTGAAATCACAAACTTATTAAGGGAATGCAACAAGATCAGTCGTCCGGAAACTCACCTGAATACTGTTAAGGTCAACCAATTAATTTTGTCTCTCTTAAAAGAACTCAACAACGATTTTGGTGAATTGATTATTTTGAAATTACATTTGCAGGACAAACTCAATACAGCAAGAGTATCGCCAACCGGAATGAGGCAGGCATTGTTAAATATTTTCATGCACAGCAGACAATTACTCTACCATGGTGGAGAGCTAACTGTTGCAACGAAAAACATCATGGCAAACGAGGCAGCCTCATTCATGACTGCTTCCAACAACGGCTCACCCAACTCTGCAAAATTAAAACACTTTGTTGAAATAACCATTTCTGCATCTGGCAAGGAACTTTCTCAATATAAGAAGAGCAGTATTTATAACCCGTTCCTTTATATAAAAGATAGCAAGCAGAACGGATTAAGCCTTAAAACAGCATATTCCATTATAAAACAATGTAAAGGATATATTAAAGCAAGTCATTCATCCAAACGGCACAGCCTGAAGATATATCTTCCTGCCAGCGCTGATAATATGGGAGCAGCGAACATTTCCGGAAACCGCAATGAGACAGTGTTGGTCGTTGAAGACGAAAATGCTGTGCGCACTGTAACTCAGAGAATTTTAACCAGCCTGGGTTATCAGACCATCGTGAATTCCAATGGTAAGACTGCTTTACAAACTATCAGGGAAATGAACGGGAGTATTGATTTAATCATCCTCGACATGAAGTTACCTGAAATGGACGGTTCTGAGTTTTACAACGAATTGCAGGCGATCAACCCAAAAGTACCCGTGCTATTTGTCTCCGGTTATGATATCAAAACTGAGTCTATCAAACTGCGTCATTCAGGAATCCATGCTTCAAAATTTCTACAAAAACCGTATGACAAAGATGCACTACGACAAAAATTAGATGAAATTTTGCACCATTCAGAACTTACTGAAGCGAGAATTACTAAAACAAATTTATAACGCACTAACATAATAAAAAATATGAGATACAACCAGAGTACATCACAGTCGGGAACAATCCTGTTTCTTGATCAACACAAAGTAAACCGACAAATATCCAGACAAATACTAACAAAAAACGGTTTTCATATTGTTGATGCAGATAATAGAAAAGACGGTATTCAAATGATTGACAAAATTCATCCGGATGTAGTCGTAACCGATTTATTCATGCCGCAATTAGGTGGCATCGATATCATCACTTACATGGCAGAGCACCACCCGCAGACACCGGTTATCGCTACCTGCAGGTTTAAAGAAGCCCCTTACCTTAAAGTAGCAAAACATCTCGGCGCTTTCTCAGGCTTATGTAAACCTTTCAGTGAAGCTGAATTACTTTTTGTCATCAGAGAAGCACTCAGAACAACAAACACCACAAAAATTTCAAACGGTGTCTAAATTACACCTTAGAGTAAAAAGACTTCAGATCACGCATGACGTCCTGTTTTGAGCCTACTGTTAAATGGCATTCAGGCAAAGAATTTAAGAATATTCGGCCATAGCTTTTTTGAATCACACGTTTGTCCAAGATTAACACGGCGCCCCGATCAGATTTTTTTCGGATCAGACGCCCGAACCCCTGCTTAAATTTGATAACTGCCTGTGGAACTGTATATTCGATAAAAGCATTTCCGCCAGCCTGCTCAATTGCCTCAACGCGAGCTTCAATAACCGGCTCACTGGGTACTCGAAACGGTAATTTGGTAATAATGACCAGCTCCAAAGATTCACCCTGAACATCCACGCCCTCCCAAAAACTGTCCGTGGCAAAAAGGATGGATGACACATCATCCCGAAAGCGATTCAACAATCTATGTCGATTTTCCTGGCCCTGCTTATACACTGAACAACCCAGTTTCTCAAGTGAATCCTTTAAGTTAAAAAATACTTTATTCAACAATCCGTATGAGGTAAATAAAACGAAAGCCCGGCCACGGGATATTTTAAGTGTCGCCAATATCATGTCATTAATTTCCGCCAAGAAGTCCCGGTGGTTCGGCTCGGAAATATTGTTGGGGACGACCACGAGAGTCTGCTTTTTGTAATTAAAAGGAGACGACAGCGCCAGTTCGACAAGACGCGACGGATGGATCTCATCCAGACCCAGCCGGGTTTTCAGGTATTGAAAACTACCTTCCACCGTTAAGGTTGCAGAGGTCAAATTCACATTGCTGAATTTGTTAAAAACAGACTCCCGCAGAACCGGTGCAACATTGAGTGGAGAGGCCATCAATCGAACAATTTTAGCATTCCGGTACCCCGGTTTTACCTCAAGCCAGCGAACATAACCTGTTTCATCATCAAGAAGCACGTGGACAATACTGTTGGCAATAGCGTCCAATCGATCTAGCTGCGCTTGCAAATCGATGGTTAAAGAAGCAACGGCCTCTACCATTTTTCCGCTCAGAACATCGAGTTTTTTGAGCAACTGGCTCAATCTGGATGTAAACCTGCGTATCTCCTGGACCAGGCGTTCCACCGGTACAGCAACCTCTTGCCGCCAATTTTCGCTCTCTATCGTTTCACAGGTAAGACGCAGTTTTAATTCATTGTATTTCGCATCCGGAGAAATCTCTGCCGTGACAACCGAGTAGATGTTTTCCATAGTTTCGGCTAACAGCAGACTCAAATTTTGTACTGCCTCAATGCCATAGGTTTGAATTTGGTTTTGCGCCTTTAAAAAATTTTCGTGTAATAACCGGCGTCCGAACTTTTCAAGCCTGGATGAAAGATAGATCAGCAAACCTTTTTCATTCTTTCCCTTCGTCCGGTACAAACGCCGCAATATTCGCATCATACCGAGATAGGTTACCCGTGTACCAAAATAATGTGTAGCGACTTCCTCCATATTATGAGCTTCATCGAAAATGATTCTGTCATAAGTGGGAAGAACCGCGTTTTCCGAATCACCTTTGGCGGAGCGCAGAGCTAAATCCGCAAACAACAAATGATGGTTTGCAACCAAAATATTTGCGGACGCTGCTTTCCGGCGCGCCTGATAGAAAAAGCACTCGTTGTAGAAAGGACATCGCGTCTTTAACGATGTATCACTTTCCGATTGAATTTTCTCCCAAATATTGGAGTTCGGGGCTATATTCAAATCTGTTTTACTGCCGTCTTTCGTCGCTTTCGCCCATTGCAAAAGTGAGGCAAATTCTTCCTTCTCGCTTTCATCTGAAAACAAATCGACATCTGTTAAAGCTTCCGCTACTTTCCGTTTACAAACGTAATTCCCCCTCCCCTTTACTAAAACCGCTTTGAATTTTGTTTTCAAAACCGATTCCAGAAAAGGTAAATCCTTGTTGATCAATTGTTCCTGAAGATTGATAGTGTTTGTGGAAACAACGATTTTTTGATCGTTGGCAATTGCGTAGGAAATTGCAGGCAATAAATAGGCAAGGGTTTTTCCGGTTCCGGTACCTGCTTCTATGAGCGAAATTTTATCGGAATTTATGGCTTCACTAACGGCACGGATCATATCGACCTGCTGCGGCCGGAATTCATAGTTTTTCAGCTTTTTGGCAACTAATCCTTTTTCTCCGATAATATCTATTAACTTATTGCTATCGACAAAAACCCGCTGCTTTTCAGAAAACGGTTCTACGGCGGCATACAAATCCGACACCGAGTTGTCGACGATGTAAAATCCAATGCCGTCATTTCCTAAAATGGATGCAACGTTCATATCAGCAGAAGACGGAATGAGCGCACCGCTGGGATGATTATGAATGACGACGTCTCCCTGCGTTGCCACCTGCAGCAACGCCGGCGCTGAAAACTCGTTTCCCCGTGCGAATATTTGCACGGCTTCCACAATCTTGTCCACATTGAGTTTTCCCACCAAAAAGACTTCGTTGCCACCGGCTTCCTGAATAAGAAACCGAATCTTCTTTATAGCCGGCTGTGTTAAATAATTTCTAATTTTCGACATGATTAAAAAAGTTCAATCTGTTTCTGTTGTTTTAGTGGTTGGGCATCGTAACCGGAAGACCGTAAATGTAATGCAAACTCCTCAAAACCGTGCGTGGTGTAAATCTTGCTTGCATTTACTTTCGCCGCATATTCAATCAGTCCTTTAAAGTCAGCATGATCGCTCAACGGCAACACTGCATCGGTTTTTACCCGGTACTTAAAGCCTCTGTCCACAGCCCAACCGGAAAGAAACAACGTTCGTTTCCGTTCAAAGCGTTCCAAAAATTTGTTTTTTGCAGCCTGAGGCGTGACCATGAGAACCTTTCCGGCAAAATCCTCTTTATCTAAACTTTCCCAATTCCCAAAATGAATGCCGTACGTCTCATAAATTCTGGTCAATTTTGCCACAGAACTGTGAACGGCCATGTGGTACCCGGCATCACCGATAAGTTTCATGGCTTCCTGTGATTTTCCCAGAGCATATCCGATGATCACCGGAACTTGTCCGCAATTTAATGCCTGCTCTATAAACAGTAACAATTCCTGCGCAATTTTTTCTCTATTGGGAAAGGAATACTTAGGTCTGCCAAACGTACATTCCATGATCAGAATATCACTTTCCGGAATGTCGATGGGCTCGGCGGTTGAACTATTTTGCAGGTTAAAATCCCCCGAATACAAAAGACGCCGGCCATTGGCTTCTATGAGAATTTGTGCTGACCCTAAGATATGACCGGCAGGGTAAAGTGTGACCCGGTAGCCATCAAAATCAAACGGCTCACGAAATGATAAAACCTGTGATCTGGTTTCGCCGATTCGATGTTTCAATATGTGGACGGTTTTATCGGTGGCAAGAATAAATCGGTGTTTTTTAGCATGATCCATGTGACCGTGAGAAACCACACAGTTTTCAACTTTGCGAGAAGCATCCAGCCAGAGAGATGATCCGTTCAGGCGAATCCCTTTATCATAAACAAACATTCATCATCCTAACACGGCAAAGCCGCAATTCCCAAAATCCAAATACAAAATGGCCGTCCTAATTTTTAAAAAAAATCAGCCCTTCCTTACATCCGTCATTCTGTGTTCCGTACATTGGCTGCTTCGCCGTGCTAAAGCTCATTCAGGCGAATCATCAGCATCGCCCGGCTCATTAAGCAATTCAGAAACTTTACTCCTGAGAAAACGTGCAGGCAAATCTTTATACCGGATAATCCCTTTCCGATCGATTAAAAACCTTTTTGGCAAAAAACGGACATGGAACAGATCAACAAATGGCATATCCCACCCTTCGCCGGTGGTTATTTGCGGCCACCGAATTTTATTCTTCTCAATAAATGCCTGCATTAAATCCAAATCGTAATCGAGGTTCATACCGATAATTTCAAATCCTCGTGCATGATATCGATGGTACGTTCTCTGTAAATCGGCTAACTCATGTTCCCAGGGCTTGCACCAGGTAGCCCAAAAATCGATAAGGACAACCTTGTTTCTGAAATCCGTCAGTTGAATCGTTGTTCCCGAAAAATCGGTTGTTTTGAAATCAGGCGCCGGCATCTCTTCCTTGAGCGGTGTTGGTTGAATAACCGTTGTGTCCGTTTCCCCAAGCACCAGATGATCCCCGGCGGGAGATATGGACTTAATTTTATAGGCTGTTTGGCCAACCATAAAATGGGCGTTTAATGGAAAACATTCATCGGAATCGCCCGATCCATCCAAAACATCGTCGCTGTTTCTGTCGATAATGAACGTCCCCTTTTCGAATTCATCAAATAAACCGTTCAAATCATCATCTAAAAGTGCAACTTTGTAAGTTGTATCTTCCAGGGCAATCGTCCCCTTACGAAATCCATCGCGATAGGCAATGACAGCATTTTCAAACCGAAGTTTATAGCGGTAAAAAACCACCGGATATGGAACGACTTTGACGACGCTTTTTTCTTTGTAGCTCACATCTATGAGAACCGTTTTCATCCGGTAAACGGGTTTATCCTCATCCCAGGCAGGGTCATCGTCATCTGTCAAATCCTCATTATTATTTTTATCGATATAGAGCAAACTGTTTTGTTTAGTCTCATCCAAAATGACGGTGATGATCGGATCCGTTCCATTCCCTAATTTCAACTTGCCGTATTTTGGTGCATCTGAGATAAATCCGGGAACTTTCAGGAGTTTCTCAGCAGGCAGATCGGTCAATTCGATACGATTGGGGATATAATAATTCACCATGGACATCGCTTCGGATTCCATGGTGAGATCTGCTTCAAACTGTTTAGGCCTGTTCAAATAGAATAACAGGGTAATTGTTAGAAAAGCAATTATTACAACCGTGAGAATAATTATATTTCGTTTCATCTAACTTATTAATCCGTTTATTTTTGTTTGTAAACCAAATACGACTGCAAATAAAACCCTGTGTGCGAACGTGGACACCGGGCAATCTGTTCCGGTGTTCCGGTGGCGACAACTTTGCCTCCTTCGTCACCAGCTTCAGGTCCCAAATCGATAATATAATCCGCACATTTGAGAACATCAAGGTTATGTTCTATGACGATGACGGAATTCCCCATTTCAATGAGCGCGGACAAACATTGAAGGAGCCTTGCAATATCATCGAAATGGAGACCGGTTGTGGGTTCATCAAAAATATAGAGCTGATGTTTTCCTTTCTTTTCTCCCAGATGTACGGCGAGTTTCAACCGCTGCGCCTCCCCACCGGAAAGTGTGGTTGCCGGTTGCCCTAATCGCAAATAACCCAACCCTACCTTTTCAAGCAGTTTTAATTTTCGGGTAATCTTCTGCACTCCTGTGAAAAATTCCAAAGCCTCCGAAACGGTCATTTCTAGAACATCGTGGATATTTTTCCCCTTAAACCGAACGTTCAAAACAGCTTTCTGGTAACGTGTGCCGCCGCATGCCTCGCACTGCAAATATAAATCGGAGAGAAACTGCATCTCGATTTTTTCAACACCGGCGCCTTCACAGGTCTCGCAACGACCGCCGGCGGTATTAAATGAAAAGGTGCCAGGCGTCATTTGCCTGAATTTTGCTCCTCTGGTTTCAGCAAACAAATGGCGAATGCCGTCAAACGCCTTCGAATAAGTAACAGGATTCGAACGCGGGGTGCGGCCGATAGGCGATTGATCCACCAGCACAACACCGTCCAGGTGCTCGACTCCAAAAATTCGTTCGTGAGCACCCACGCGTTTCCGCCATTTTCCGAAATGCCTCGCGACGCCCGCATACAGGGTGTCATGAATTAACGTACTTTTACCGGAACCGGATACCCCTGAAACGGCGACGAAGACACCAAGCGGGATTTCAACAGTGAGATGCTTGAGATTATTTTCGCTGGCGCCGACAATTTTTATACAATTTCCCGAAGGTTTTCTCCGCTCAGCAGGCAATTGAATCTTTTTTTCTCCCTTTAGATATTGCGCTGTGAGTGTTTCAACGCCGTTTTTCAGAAGATTGTTCATGCTTCCCTGATACATCATTTGCCCGCCATGTTCACCTGCGCCAGGCCCGATATCCAAAATTTGATCGCTCACTTCCATCATTTTTCGGTCATGTTCAACCACGACAACCGTATTACCCAGATTTCGCAACGCTTGTAAAATTTTAATGAGCCGCTCATTGTCCCGCGGGTGCAGACCAATGGACGGTTCATCGAGAATGTACAAAGACCCCACCAGTTTAAAACCTAAGGCCGTCGCCAGATTTATCCGCTGGTACTCACCGCCGGATAATGTCTGCGACCGGCGGTCCAGAGTTAAATACCCAAGACCCACATCTACTAAATAGGAAAGTCGATCCTGCAGTTCTTTGAGAATTTGTTCTGCTACATCCTGCTCATGTTCCGTTAGAACCAGCTGATGTAAAAACGCACAGACATCTGCAATGGAGATTCGGCTTATATCGCCGATGTGCTGGTCATTAATTTTAACATAAAGGGCTTCCCGGCGTAACCGATTCATTTGGCAATCCGGACACGGAATAAATCCTCGGTAGCGGCTCAAGAACACACGCACACCGATTTTATATTTTTTTCGTTCCAACCGCCGAAAAAAGCCCTTGATTCCAGGAAATGGGGATTCGCCTTCAATGATGATTTTTTTGTGATCCTCAGGCAGTTTGCACCAGGGTAAGTCTAAGTCTATGTCGTGCTTCGCGGCTACCTGCCGCATTTTAGTGACCATTTGCAAATGAGACTTACTATTCCACGGAACCACGGCGCCTTGATTCAATGACTTTTTCGGATCGGGAATCACTAAAGACATGTCGAGCTCAATAATTTCACCGAACCCTTTGCAGACAGGACAGGCACCAAAAGGATTGTTGAAGGAAAAAAGCCGGGGCTGCGGCTCTATGAATGAAACACCACATGCCGCACATGCAAAAGATTGCGAAAATTTTAGCACCTCCCCATTTTCAATAAGAACATGTACCTTGCCGTTGCCATATTTAAAAGCCACATCCAATGAGTCTGCAAGCCTGGATTGAATTTGTTGGTGCACTTGCAATCGGTCCACAAGCACTTGAATTTTCTGCGCCTTTTTGCACTGACGATATTCCAACGCATCCAACTGCTGCATCTGTTTATCTAAAAGCACACGGGAAAATCCGGAACCTTTGAGATTTTCAGCTAAAGAAGACCATTCAGTTTCAGATTCAAAGGAAAGAGGAAAAACGATCTGAATGCGCGTTCCTTCAGGGAAAGTTAGAATTTTGTCAACCACATCCTGAATTTGATCTTTTTTTACCTCGCGATGACAGTGCGGACAAATCGTCCGACCGATTCTTGCGTAAAGCAGCCGCAGATAATCATGGATCTCCGTCGTCGTTCCCACCGTCGAACGGGAACTGGTCGTCGGATTTTTTTGTTGAATAGCCACGGCCGGAGAAATGCCGCGAATTTCATCCACATCAGGCCGGTTCATACGTTGGAGGAACTGCCTGGCATACGCTGACAGGGACTCTACGTAACGGCGCTGGCCTTCAGCGTAAAGTGTATCAAATGCCAGGCTTGACTTGCCAGAACCGGATACACCGGTGATGACAATCAACTTATTACGCGGAATATCAATATCAATATTTTTGAGGTTATGAACGCGGGCGCCGCGGATTTGAATTACATTCTGCATGAACTAAATATAGGGAAACGTAGTATAAACTGCAATGTTGGAAATCGCACTTATTTTTAGATAAACTCATCAAGCCCTTGCGTTTTCAAACGCTTTGGTTTATACTAAATAAACCAGGGTTGACCCAAAACTGCTTGAGACCGTCACCGAGAGCCCTTAGCGACTCAGGACAGGTTCTTTTACAGCGTGGCAGTTTTCCTCTATTACGCAGGGAATTGCTTCGGCAAACGGTGCAATTATTAGCAAACCAATTTTTAAAACAAGAAGGAGGAATATATAATGGCACTGGAAACTCAATTATCTGTTTTTATTCCCAATCGTGTGGGTAGTTTGAATGAACTTTGTACAACACTTTCTGATGCGCACATCAACATTCGGGCCATTTCCACAGTTGATGACGTAGACTGGGGAATCGTCGGACTGATTGTCGACGAAATTGATAAAACCAGATCCATTCTGGAGGATTTGGATTTGAAATATGGTGAAAGCAAAGTTCTGGCAGTCGAACTTGAGAATAAACCTGGAAATTTTGCCGAAGTTACAAAAAAGCTAACCAGGGAAAACATCAATATTGTCCATACTTACGCGACCGCCACCGGCAATCGTAGCCTGTTGATTCTACTTACGACAGACAACACAAAAGCGGAACAGATCCTAAATCAATAATTAATTATTGAATTCAACGTGCGGCACACATTACTTGACAAACCACATTTCGACCCAAAAAAAAGGGTTGTTTAAGGAGTTCAACTCTCCTCAAACAACCCGGATATTTTTACCATCCTTTTGTAAAAGGGTTAACTCTTCAGCACCTGAACGATTTCGGTTACCATTTTCTTGGCATCGCCAAAGAGCATCATGGTTTTTTCATCGTAAAAAAGCGGGTTATCTTCACCGGCAAAACCGGGGGACAGACTCCGCTTGACAATCATCACCGTGCGCGCCTGATCCACATTCAGGATGGGCATGCCGTAAAGAGCGCTGCCCTTTTTCGTACGCGCCACCGGATTGGTAACGTCATTGGCGCCGATAACCAACGCTACATCCGTATTCTGGAAGTCATCGTTGATGGAATCCATTTCATACAGTAAATCGTAGGAAACATTCGCCTCGGCCAATAAAACATTCATGTGCCCCGGCATACGCCCCGCCACCGGGTGAATGGCATATCTCACTTTCAGACCGCGATCCATCAGCAACTGAGCCATTTCCTGCAGGACATGCTGAGCCTGGGCAACGGCAAGACCATATCCCGGCACAATGATAACGGATTGCGCATTGTCCAGCATCATGACGGCATCCTCTGCCGTGTAGCGGGTAACATTTTTCTGTTCGCCGCCGCCCCCTTCTCCCGTACTGTCGTCGCTGCCCACAGCGGCAAAAAGCACGTTGAGCAATGAACGGTTCATAGCCACACACATGATTTTTGAAAGAATGATTCCGGAAGCCCCAACGAGCGCGCCGCTGATAATCAACACACTGTTTGAAATCACAAATCCTGTGGCCGCGGCAGCTAATCCTGAATACGAGTTTAACAATGAAATCACCACCGGCATATCCGCCCCGCCAATGGGAATCACAGACGTAATACCCAACAAAGCCGAAATTGCCAGAATGATCATGAGCAGCATCCAGTTTGTCGGTTGCATAACAAACATGGCGCCTAAAACGACGGTTGCGATCACAAGCAGAGCATTGAAGAAGGTTTGCCCTTTAAAGGTAATCGGTGCACCCCTCATAATGCCCTGCAGTTTTGCAAATGCAATGAGACTGCCCGTAAATGTGACCGTTCCTATTAAAATACTCAGCACCGTAGTGGCAAGTACACTTACTTGCGGATCGACAATTCCTCCTCCGTGCTTAAAGTACTCGGAACATGCAACCAGCGTAGATGCCCCGCCGCCGAAGCCGTTAAACAAGGCGACCATTTGCGGCATGTCGGTCATTTTCACTTTTTTTGCGGCAATGGCGCCGATAGCCGAGCCCACGACCAATCCGACAATAATATAAGTAAAATCCAAAATTTCCCGATCCAACAGCGTAATGATGATAGCGAGCAGCATTCCCAATAACGCCAGAAAATTTCCCTGGCGCGCGGTTTTAGGAGAACCTAATTTTTTCAGCCCAACAATGAACAGAACCGCTGCAATCAGATAAACGATATTCGTAATTGTAGCCATTTACTCTTCCTTCCCTTCTTATTTGTCTTTATCTTTTTTGAACATTTCCAGCATGCGATCTGTCACCATAAATCCACCGACCACATTGATGGTTGCAAAAATCACTGCAAACAGCCCTAAATAAGTTGCCAGTACCGTATGCCCGGCGCCAGTACTCAAAATAGAACCGACGACCGTAATTCCTGAGATCGCGTTTGAGCCGGACATAAGAGGTGTGTGCAATAATGGCGGTACTTTGGTAATCACTTCGAAACCGATAAATATCGCCAGAACAAAAATATAAATTGAAACCAGAATGACGTCATTCATGTCCACATTTCTCCTAATTAAAATTCTTCTTTACCATTTCGTTTACAATTTCTCCTTTGTGTGTGATGCAAGCGCCTTTGGTGACTTCCTCCTCAAAATCGAAAAGTCCATCTTCAGCGGAATAAAGATGTTTAAACAAGTTCGTCACATTTTTTGAATGCATCTGGCTGGCGTGAATGGGAATCGTACGCGCAAGATTAACCACGCCATAAATCGTCACGCCATATTTTTCTACTACTTCATTCGCCTTGGATAATTCACAATTTCCTCCCTCGGCAGCAGCAAGATCGATGATAACCGACCCCGGCCGCATCATCTTCACCATCTCTTCCGTGACCAGCAGCGGAGATTCCTTGCCAAAAATCTGAGCGGTGGTGATAAGTGCATCGACTTTAGATAGTCTCGCACCAATAGCTTCACGCTCTTTATTGAGGAATTCATCGGACTGTGCTTTCGCATAACCGCCGGCCGTTTCTACGTCTTCCGGCATTTCCATTTCCACAAACATTCCACCGAGACTTTCAATTTGTTCCCGGACAACCGAACGGGGGTCGAAGGCCTCTACTTTAGCTCCTAAGCGTTTGGCCGTGGCAATTGCCTGCAAACCGGCAACCCCGGCACCCAGAATAAAAACCGTTGCCGGAGGGATGGTTCCTGCGGCAGTCATCAACAGCGGGAAAAATTTTCCCAAATGATCCGCAGCCACCAGCACAGCTTTATATCCTGCAACTGTGGACATGGAACTCAGAACATCCATACTTTGCGCTTTGGTAATTCTCGGAATATATTCCATGGCAAAACAGGTGATCTTTCGTTTCTGCAACATAGGTACGAGTTCAGCATGTTGCTGCGGCGGTAACGAGCAAATTAAAACAGTACCTTCTTCCAGAAGGTCAATCTCATGCTTCCCCAACTCTGCATTTTTTTGGGGTGCTTGAAATTTGATTAAAACGTCCACCGTTTTAAATAATTCTTCTGCACTTTTGACAATTGTTGCACCAGCGGATGTATAATCATCATCAGAGAAAAATGACTTTTCTCCGGCACCGGCCTGAACATAGACCACATGCTCACTCTTCGTAAACGTCGAAATCATAGAAGGAATCACGGCGACACGTGTTTCACCTTCCGCTATTTCCTTTGGGATACCTATTTTCAATTTCATCCTCCTATATGATTTTTAATAACTGAACAATTTGTTTCGTAAATCAAGAACAAGAAAAAAATTTAACTATCAAATTTGATGCCAGAAAGCTTTGGATTATCATCTAAATATTCATTATTAATTATGCTTGTTTTTTATTAACTTAGAGTATTAAATTATAAGTTAATTATTGACCTTTTACGAAAACGGATCAATACTTGCCAATTTTTCTTAAAAACAAGAAACTACTTTCTTATTTTTAAGGAAACAATGTAATTATACAAATCAATAAAAACAAGAATTAACATTTATTTTTGCTAAAAATTAATTATCGAGGATCACCCTAATATTTCAACGATCAAGCCTATCTCACGCAGTACTCCAGCAATTTGGTTACATCTCGTAAAAGATCCTTCGAAAACCAGCGCTTTACCCTCAAAATGTGCTTCCAAAGTAATTCTCGTCGCTGTAAGGAGTGAGAACCCGGTAGCCTTTTGTACTTGCCGAATGACCTCTTCGAAGGAATGAATATCATCGTTATACAAAATGACCTGCCACGGTCTGGTAATTTTGGGTTTCTTTTTTGACTCTTTTATTTTTTGCGGTATCGTTTCGGACGCCATTATAACGTTTCCAAAATTGAATCTAATACTTTTTTATTTGCTTTCGGAAAAGGGTACTCTGTCAACTCTTCGGGAGAAAGCCATTTCCACTCAATACTCTGTGCTTTTATACGCCCTTTTTCCACCTGACATTGGTAGGCATGCAGCGTTATTTTAAAATGGGAGTACGCATGTTTAACAGACATAAAAGGTTTGGATTCCTTGATTTTTAAGTTAAACTTTTCTTTTATTTTTTGTTTCAAACAATTCGTTTTGGAAGCACCCTTTGCTACTTTTCCGCCTGGAAACTCCCATAATCCCCCCAGCAGACCGTGCGGAGGACGACGTTTTACAAGTACTTTCCCCTCCTTCCAAACAATGCCCACTACAACATCAACATGCGGTATCTTCTTCCGTGGCGCTTTGACCGGTAACACCGACGGATCGGTCATCGTTCGGTACGCCTCACACAGTTCATTCACCGGACAGTCAGAACAATTCGGCGCTGCCGGTGTGCACAACAACGCGCCTAATTCCATCATCGCCTGATTAAAGTCGCCCGGACAATCTTGTGGAAGCAACTGCTCGGCAAGACGAGTAAATTTAGCCCTGCCATATTTTGCCGGTACGTCTGCAATCTTAAACAGTCTCGACAAAACACGTACCACGTTCCCATCCACGACAGCATACGTTTCACCAAAAGCGATACTGGCAACTGCTGCCGCGGTGTAAGGGCCAATCCCCCGGATG
This sequence comes from uncultured Calditrichaceae bacterium, assembly GCA_964455375.1. Lineage (GTDB taxonomy): Bacteria > Zhuqueibacterota > Zhuqueibacteria > Oceanimicrobiales > Oceanimicrobiaceae > CAYVXE01. The sequence goes on along the minus strand of CAYVXE010000016.1, from coordinate 30,050 downwards.
CTTAACAGATCAGCATAATGCTCCGGTAAACAGGAACGATTCAAGGCCACGATTTGTTTTGCGGCACGATGCAGATTTCGTGCCCGGGCATAATAGCCCAGTCCTTCCCACGCCTTCAGAACATGATCCAAAGATGCTTCGGCTAAATTCCTTATTGTGGGGAACAAAACAACAAAGCGGGCGTAATAAGACAAAACAAAATCAACCTGCGTTTGTTGTAACATCACTTCAGAAACCCATATTTTGTACGGATCAGTTGTCTTGCGCCAGGGTAAATCCCGTTTATTTTTACGGTACCAGTCGATTAATTGAATCGAAAATGTTTCACGAATTTTATTTTGCACAATCATAGAATTCTTGTATTATAATAAAAGATTTTGTATATTTCCACCCGCAATAATGATGCGGCTTTTGGTAACTTAACCTGAATTTTAAGGAAAGCACATTATGCAACAATATTATTTTACTGAAAAAGGTTACGAAAAACTTAAAAAAGAAATTACAGAACTTGAAAAATATATAAAACAGGATATCGCCCGGGAAATCGGCACGGCACGGGAGCATGGCGACCTGCGGGAAAATGCTGAATACGAAGCTGCCAAAAATAAACAAGCGAGCTATATGGCCAAACTTGGCCAACTGCAGGAGCGCTTTATGAATGCCCGGGTCATCAACAAAAAAGACTTACCCGAAGACACCATAACCTTAGGGAAAAAAATAAAAATAAAAGATACCGATTCCGGCCTGGAAACCACTTACACGATTTTAGGTGAGGGTGAAACGGACATCGACAAAGGCATTATCAGCTATCTTTCGCCTCTGGCCAAAGCGCTCATCAATCACAAAGAAGGGGACAAAGTGGAGGTTCAGCTTCCGCGCGGCGTCAAAAATTTTGAAATCCTTTCCATTGATTTTTTTGAAGATTAATCACTTAAAAACCTGCGAGCACCGACCGCAATACGACTTCAATTTATAAACACAGTTTTAAAGATATAAAACCATAGAAAATCAGTGTCATTTATCTGTCATTTTGTATTTGGCAGTTGAGAATTACGGCGCCTCCGCGCTAAATTCATCCGGGGCTCTAACATAATTCAAACTGTACCGGATGCCCCAGTTGAGATTCCGGAGGAAGGTGTTTCATAGAATACACCAGCATTTCCACGCCGCTTGCAACCGCTTGCCGCAAAGTCTGAGCGTAAACCGCATCGATGGAATCCGCGGGCTTGAACAACCGGCAATCCTCACGATTGACCACAAAAAGCATCATCGCACGTTTCTTCTTTTCAACAACGGCCATTAATTCCTGCAAATGTTTTGTCCCGCGTTTGGTTATAGAATCCGGGAACAGGGCAACCTTCCCCTCCTCAAGACTTACGTTTTTTACTTCCAGAAAACATTCGTCTGTTCCATTTTTAAGAAAAAAATCGAACCGCGTTCCCTCCGACCAACGGGCCTCCGGCTTAATTTCTGTATAAGCGGACAGTTCCGGGAGGGTACGACTTTTCAGAGCTTCGCTTACAAAATGGTTGGTACGAAGCGTGTTTACACCAACCCAGGAACCATCTATTCTAATCAACTCCCAGGTGTACAGTAATTTTCTTTTCGGATTGTCACTCACTGAAAGCAAAACATCGGCTCCCACATGCAGTAAACTTTTCATGCTCCCGGGGTTAGCGCAATGCACGGTCACAACGTCTCCTGAAGCAAGTTCGATATCTGCTAAAAAACGTTTGTAACGGCGGATAAATTTGCCGGGAATGAGTGGTTCAGGAAGGCGCATTGGTCCTTAATTTTAAAGGTTGCTTCAATGCAGATGAGCATCTAAATTCTTATAAAACTGCATGGACCGCAGTTCCCGGTAACCATCAAGATGATACTGCAGATAAGCTGCCAAAAATTTGCTCATCTGCTTTCGGACAGGTTCAGATGTCTCCCTCCCGGCGAGTTGAGCCATCGGCACTCGCTGATAATCAATGACAGTTCGGACTGACCCTTCAGACAGAGCCATGCCTTCTCCCCCAAGGCCTTTGCACGCATTGCAAAAATAACCGCCATTGCTGAGATTAACGATCACATCGCCGCAACCCGGTTTCCGGCAATTCATGCAAACCGAGAAATCGGGCTGAAAACCCAGCACCGTGAGAAGTTTCACCAGGAAAGCCTGAAACAAATTTAGTGGCTGTGCCACCTGCTGATTCATCGCTTGCAATGTTTTCAGGTGCAATTGAAACAAAACATGATTTGCCTCACCGGTGGTTTCCAATTGATTGATAAGTTCACAAACCGCACTGGCAAGAGATATTTTATGCAAATCACTTTTTATGTTTGTAAACGAATCCCAAATATCCGCCTGACTTAAAATGTGCAAATCCCGGTTCTCTTTTTCATAATACACCAGCGAAATGTAATTTAATGGTTCAAGTGTACCTCCGAACCTGCTTTTAGCGCTGCGAGCTCCCTTTGCCATGACGCTTATTTTCCCCGATGCCGGAGAAAACAGGGTTAATATTTTACTAGTTTCTCCCTGCTTAATCCTGCGCAAAATAATTGCGTCTGTTTTTTTTAAAGGCATTTTTTTTGCCGATTTTAAAAATACTGCGAAGTAATCGTCACCAGGCCAAGATAAATGAACAGCCCGATAATGTCATTCAATGTGGAAATAAACGGGCCGGTAGCAATGGCCGGGTCCACGTCGAATCTCTTGAGAATCAGTGGAACACTGGCGCCCACTATGGACGCATTCATGATGACAATCATCAGTACCAGGCTCAACAACAAAGCGAAACTCATACCACCGCCAATAATGGAAACGGTGCCAAAAAGCAGGGTGCCCAAAACAGAGCCGGTCACCAATGAAACCCGCAGTTCTTTCTTCAGGCGAACAAAAAGATGCTTCGGGTTGAGTTCTCCCAGGGCCAATCCCCTCACAACAATAATTGCCGCCTGGCTCCCGGAATTTCCTCCCATCGCCATCATTAGCGGAATAAACAGGGCTGCAATGAATATTTTTTGGATCGATGCTTCAAAATGGTTGAGAACCACAGCCGAACCCATCTCTCCTAAAAATGCAATGAGCAGCCAGGGTAACCTGGCAAATGAAATTTTAAATGCTGATGTTTCACGAATCTCTTCCTCATCGGCGATACCCGCCATGCGCTGAATATCTTCCGAAGCTTCTTCCTCCATCACGTCCACCACATCATCCACAGTAATCCTGCCCACTAAGTGTTTGTCAGCATCCGTTACCGGTACCGAAACCAGATTGTAGCGCCGGAAAAGATTCGCTACGTCTTCCTGGTCCATGTCTGTCAGCACACTGACGACATCCTGATTCATCAAATTTTGTACTTTCTGGTTGGACTTGGCCAAAATGAGTTTTTTTAACGGCAGGACGCCCACCAGTTTCCCGGCCGCATCAACCACATAAACATTGTACACCTCATCGACTTCCTCTGCCTTTTTGCGAATTTCCCGAATGGCATCATCCACGGTCATATCATCCAAAACGGAGACAAACTCCAATGCCATAATGCCACCGGCAGTGTCTTCGTCATGCCGCAGAAGTTCTTTGACTTCATCGGAATCCTCGATATCGATGGACTCAAGGACTTTCTGGGCGACATCATCCGGAAGCTCTGCAACCAAATCCGTTGCATCATCGGAGTCCATTTCATCGACGATCTCAGACAGGCGTTCGTGCTTGAGCTCGGCAACCAGCTTCTCACGGGTGACATCGTCAAATTCAACCAGGACGTCGGAGGCGGTATCTGCATCCAGCAAGCTGAAAACGTACGCATCTTTCTCGTCCGAGAGGTTGGAAATGATCTGCGCAATATCAGCGGGATGATTCCCAACCAGAATATTCCGAATCATCCCGCGGTCTTTTTCTGAGGCCAGAAATTCCAGATCCGCAACGATTGTTTTTAAGTCATCTTTTTTCATAATTTATTTATCAAATTTGCCAGGGTTACGAACTCGGCTACCTGCAACTGCTCAGGCCGTTTTTGCAGATCAAAATCCACTTCAAGAATTTTTTTACCAATTCCGGGAAGCTGCTGCAGCGATTTGCGCAGCATTTTCCGCCGCTGCTGAAAGGCCGTTCGCACGACTTTTTTCAGAAACTCTTCATTGTCTATGGTCAACACAGGGGCTTTTGAAAAGTCCCAGCGAACAACCGACGAATCGACATCGGGTTTCGGGGAAAAAACATGCCGTGAAACATGAAACAAAATTTCAGGTTTCGAATACAGTTGGCTGAAAACAGACAAAATTCCAAACGATTTATTTCCCGGTACAGCGATAATTCTTTCCGCGACTTCCCGTTGAATCATCAAAATCAGATCCTGAACATGCGCACGAACAGGGAATATTTTGAAAATGACCGGACTGGTAATATGATATGGAATATTTCCCACAACCCTGATCTTACGACTTTCAAAAAAATATTTGCTTAAATCTGTTTTTAAAAAATCAGCGTGTACCAGCTCTAAATTGGCGTCCGTGTACCGCTGTTGCAATTTCTCGAATAAATGTTGGTCTATTTCAATGGCGATGAGACGGTGAACCTTGGGAAGGAGATGTTTGGTCAATATGCCAAAACCAGGCCCGATTTCGACCATCGTATCCTGCGGGCCGGGGTTGATGTTGTGTGCTATTTTCCGGACAACATTTTCATCCTGAAGAAAATTCTGCCCGAGACTCTGTTTTGGCCGAAATGTCCTTTTTCTCATTCCATTCTCATCCCTCCAAACCAAACAACTTCACAGCATTATCCGTGGTTTTATCGCAAATCTCACCAAGAGATAGCCCTTTTATTTCGGCTAATTTCTCAGCGATGTAAATCACATGTGCAGGTTCATTCCGCCGGCCGCGTCTCGGTTCCGGAGAAAGAAACGGACAGTCCGTCTCCAAAAGAAGCCGATCCAAAGGTACGTCTTTGGCCACAGCCGGCAAGGTGGATTTTTTAAACGTCAGATTCCCGGTAAATGAAATACGAAAACCTAACGCCAAAACGTCATTGGCAACAGCAGCATCTTCGGAAAAACAATGAAAAACGCCGGTCAATCCCGCGACACCTTCAGACTTCAATATTTTCAGAATATCCCTTGCAGCGTTACGATTATGAATGATAATGGGCAATCCCACATCTTTAGCCAACTGAATTTGTTTCCGGAATACAGTTTCTTGCAGCACAGGCGACGTTTTATCCCAATAATAATCCATGCCGATTTCACCGACGGCCACCACCTTCGGATGTTCGAGCAATCTTTTGAGTTCATCGCGGGTCTCGTCATTAAACAGTTGCGCATCATTGGGGTGGACGCCCACAGCCGCAAACAGTCCGTCGTACTGTTCCGCTAAGCGCACACAGTTTCTGGCTGAATCAAGATCAATCGCTATGTTGATGATTTTTTTTACATCAGAGTCAAATGCATGCTGTATGACGGCATCACGGTCCTCGTCGAACCGGTCGAAATAAAGATGTGCGTGCGTGTCGATAAACATGATTTTGATATCCTACGTACAGAGAAACCCCCAAAATACGAGTAACTCAAACTTTTCTATATGAAGAAAAACCAACGCCAGATCACTTTATAGATTCTCACCTTAGAGAACCAGCGGAATTTTTGTCTTCCTTTTCTTCTTATCTTCCTGTGAAATCCTCCTTCGACCTCCGTATTTTTTTCACTCGGGTACCTGAACGGTACAAAACAATTTAAGAGAACGACCACGTTGAGTTACCTGATTTTCGCGCCGGAACTGATATCTTTATCAACGGTTAGCAGTGCCAGTTCCCCGTTATCTCCTTCCGCCGCCAACAGCATCCCCTGCGATTCCAGCCCGCGTATTTTAGCCGGTTCGAGATTGGCAACGACAATGATTTTTTTCCCGGGAAGGGTTTCCATGTCCACATGCTGCGCAACACCGGCGATAATTTGCCGTTTCTCGCCGTCAAGGTCTACTTCAAGCCGTAAAAGCTTATCCGTTTTCTCCACCTTTTCCGCAGTTAATACTTTCGCTACCCGCAAATCGATTTGCTTAAATTGATCAAACGTAATGAAATCACTTTTTTCAATCATTTTTTCAGTCACTTTTTTTTCAGTGGTCCCGCCACCGGTTAGACGTTCAATCTCAGCATCAATAGTTTGATCATCAATTTTGGAAAATAAAATTTCCGGCTTAGCCAACTTTCTCCTCGGAGCGACAAAATCCGTCCCGGCTGTTTGCCAATTCTGTTTATGGACACTACCATTCTGCCGGAGCATTTTCCAGAGTTTCTCAGCAGAAAAAGGAAGAAATGGCGCCATCAGAACGGCCAGTGTTTTAGCCACCTGCACACAAATGTTAAGCGTGGTACTGCATGTCTCGCGATCATTTTTAATTGATCTCCACGGCTCTTTATCATTGAAATATTTGTTGCCGTCACGGGCGACATCCATAAATTCTTTCAAGGCATTCCTGACTTCGAATTTTTCCAGCGCGGCACCGACTCTATCGGGGGCACCGGCAATGCGTTTCAACATCCCGTTGTCCAGACCGTCCAGCGAGAATTGTTCAGGGACTTGATTTTTAAAGTGTCTCTCTATGAATGTCAGGGATCGATTGATAAAATTGCCCAGAATGCCGACGAGCTCGCTGTTGTTTCGGGTTTGAAAATCTTTCCAGGAAAAATCCGAATCTTTGGTTTCGGGAGCGATGGCGGCGAGGCAGTAACGCATGGGATCGGGTGGAAAACGCTGCAGATAATCTTCAAGCCAGATGGCATAATTCCGGCTGGTGGAAATTTTACGGCTTCGAATGTTGAGAAACTCATTTGCCGGCACGTTGTCCGGCAGGACATAGCCCCCTTTTGCCATGAGAAATGCCGGAAACATTAGCGCATGAAACACGATGTTATCCTTGCCGATAAAATGAATCAAACGGCAGTCATCATTCTGCCAGTAATCCTTCCACTTATCCGGTTCTCCTGATTTTTGCGCCCATTCCTTGGTGGATGAAATGTAACCCAGAACCGCTTCAAACCATACATAAATGACTTTTCCATGCGCTTCCTCCAGCGGCACCTTGATTCCCCACTCCAGATCACGGGTAACCGCACGGTCCTTCAAGCCGCCTTTCAACCAGCCGTAGCAATAATTCTTAACGTTTTCTTTCCATTCGGGATGGCTGTCCACATAGTCCTTTAACTGTTTCTGGAAATCTCCAAGCGGGAAATACCAGTGGAACGTATCCTTGAGAACAGGGGGCTTTCCAGTGATTTTGCTTATGGGATTGATCAACTCCGTTTGGTTTAAGTCACTACCACAGTTTTCACACTGGTCGCCACGCGCCCCTTCGGAACCACACACAGAACATGTTCCTTCCACATAGCGATCGGGTAAAAACATGTGCGCATTTTCATCATAAAACTGCTTTTCGGTTTTTTTCTTTAGAATCCCTTTCTCAAACATATCGAGAAAAAATTCCTGTCCGGTTTCATGGTGAATCGGCAATGATGTTCTCGAATAATTATCAAAGCTAAAACCGAATTTCAGAAAACACGCCTTATTCAGTTCGTGGTAGCGGTCGATGATCTCCTTTGGGAAAACACCTTCCTGCTCGGCACGAATGGTGATGGCAACGCCATGTTCATCCGAACCGCCAATATAGACAACATCGGCTCCCTTCAATCGTTGATAGCGTACGAAAATATCGGCAGGAAGATAGGCACCGGCTAAATGACCGATGTGCAAAGGTCCATTTGCATACGGCAGGGCGCTGGTCACCAGTAGTTTTTTCTGTGGTTCCAAATTAACCTCACCTCTTACAGATCTCTATTGCTCATTCTCACCTAACGTTAACGCGTCGCAGGAGTCCTCTCCTGTCTGGCACTTTTCTTCGCACTGTTGCAACTGCTCTTTCACCTGCTCCAGGGGGAACACCTCCGTAGATTCATCGGGATAGGAAACGGTCACTTTCTCATTAAAAATATCGATATTTGTAACCAGTCCCTCACCTCTCGCCGTTTTGATGGACATCGCCAATTCCGGGTATTCCTTTGTCGCTTGATTATAAAAATCCCGTTCAAATATGAGGCAGCACTTTAACCGACCGCACACCCCAGCCAACTTGGTGGGATTTAAAGGCAGGTTTTGTTCTTTGGCTGATTGTGTCGTAACCGGCATAAAATCCTTAATCCAGCAGGTGCAACAAAACGGTCTGCCACAGACACCATATCCGGTGAGTCGCCGCGCCTCATCACGCACACCTATTTGCCTGAATTCAATTCTCGTTCTGTAGATAGCCGCAATATCCTTCACCAACTTTCGGAAATCCACCCGGTTCTCGGAAGTAAAATGAAACGTGATTTTCTTCCCGTCATATTGATATTCACAATCAACCAGCTTCATATTCAAATCATGATTGGCCAATTTATCCTTGCAAACTTGTAAAGCTTTTATTTCTTTCTGGTGATTGTCTGCCATTTTTCGAAAATCGTTCTCATTGGATTTGCGGATGATTTTTTTTAATTTCTGATCTTTATCCTCCGATTTCAATAAAGAACTAATTTGATTTATACGGCCGAAATCAATTCCTTTTTCCGCTTGAACAATGGCAAAATCACCAACTTTAAATTGCAGGTGTTCGGAGTTTACAAACCGTTCTCTGCGTGGACCCTTAAATTTTATTTCGATAATATCAGTATGCATCATATTATCCCCTCAATAATTTTCTGAGTTTATTGAGCAGTACAATAAGAATTAATTGAATTTGAACATTCCTGTCGATTAATTCAAACGATTTTTCAATTTCAGTCACTGCATTTTGTAAATCAGCATTGGGGAAGTTCCTGGTGAAATTTTTCAAAATATCGAGATGGTTCTGATGAATAATTCGCCGTTCAAGCTCTGAAATTGATTCTTTCACCAGCACGGCATCACGAAACCAAAATGTCAAATGCATTAACAAATCCTTGACTCGTTTTAAATCACGGTTGTAATGACTGAGAAGTTCATCCACGTAGCAAATTTGAATAAACTCATTCTGGACGGATTTTCGAAAAAATTCCAGCGCCTGAAGTTCCATATCATTCAAATCTTCTTCGAGTAATTCCACAGCCTTACGAAAACTACCGTTAGCTAAACGCGCCGTAATTCTGGCCTTTCCCGCCTCAACAGAAAACTTTTCCATCAATACGTTCTCAATTTCCGTTGCAGGCAACGGCTCAAATTTAACAATTTGACACCGGGAAGTAATCGTCGGTAACAATAAGTTCGGACGGGATGAAATCATGAATATATGCATCTTATCAGGCGGTTCTTCCAAAAGCTTTAGCAGTGAATTAGCCGCTTCTGTGGTCATCTTCTCGCAATCTGTTAAAATGACAACCCGCCCCTTGCCTTCATACGATTTATACGACGACTTTCGCCGAAGTTCCCGAATCTTGGCAATTGGGATTGACGGTTTCGCCCATAGCTCCGACCGCAAATACGGGTTCTTCACAATGCTCTCAACAATACGGGAATATTCCGTATCTTTCAATTTTGCCGGTGCTGGAAAAATAAATTCCATATCGGGATGGGTCAATTTTGCCACTCTTAATGCATCCACATCAGCTTCCCGAGAAAAGTTTAACCCCTGAGAGCTCAACAATGCTTTGCTCAACTCAAGGGCCATCGCTTCCTTACCCGTGCCCTTTGTACCCACAAACAGGTAAGCGTGCGACAGACGCTGATTTTTCAACGCCTTCTCAAAAAATAGCTTAATGCGCCTCTGCCCGATAACTGATGAAAATGCCATTTCCCTGTCTCAATGTTCTTATTTTAGAATGCTCAAATAGCAAATTACAAACAAATCCCCCTCCGCCAAATTCCGAATCCGGAAACTCAATATTGCCTGAAACTTGTGATTTATTGATTTGGGAATTAACCCCATAAACACCTACGAACGCTTTGCAAGCCAGAGTTCCGGGTTTAATTTCTCTGTGCCCTTCCATATTTCAAAATGCAGTACCGGGCCTTTCGTTGAACCTGACTCACCCACACTGCCAATAATTTGCCCCATATCCACATCCTCAAGTAAATCTACATAAATTTCCTCTAGGTGCGTGTAAACAGTATAATACCCGCCGTAATGACTGATAATAATAATATTTCCACTACCCCGCTGCCAGGTAATGGCAGTCACTTTACCACGCGCCACCGACTGTACCGGATTGCCTTCGGGAGCTTTTATCTCAATTCCGATATTTTCAGTAATCGTTTTTAATTCAGGATGTCTTACCCTGCCAAAATGGGAAACAATTTTGCCTTTTACCGGCCAAAGCATGCGGCCGTTCAAATCAGCAAACAACGTTTCAGGTTTCACCAAAGGGGTGATTTTTGGTTCTTTTTCCAGCCGGAAAATAATTTTTCTGATCGCAGCTGCAGCTTTTTCCTTCTCGGCAAGTTGTTGACGCAGTAAATCGGTATTCTTTCGAATTTTAGTAAGTATCTTTTGCCGCTGTCGTTTTTTATTTAATAATTCTTTTTCCTCTTTGTGTTTCTCTGCAATGAGATTCTGCTTCTCGCTAATTTCGATAGCGAGGAGATTCCTATCCCGGACAATCTGGTCACTTTTTTCTCTTAAAGATAAATAGTTCCGATAATCATTTTCCGACAATCGCTTCTGATATTCCAGCCAGAGTACACCCTCATTCAGCGATTCAGCGGTAAACAATAGCTCTAAATCTTTCAATCGGCCATATTTGTACGTATAAACAAGACGTTTTGAGATGATATCCCGCAATTTTTGCTGTTCTTTTGCCGAATTTTTCAGATTGCGTTCTATCTGTCGGATTTCTTTTTCTCTTTTTTCTCTTTGCTTTGTTAAGTTTTGCAGCGCGCTGTGTGCAAGATCAATTCCTAAATCCAAATTCGAAAGAACGAATAATACAGATGATTCCTGCTTTTTCTTGGCAGCAATTTCTTTTTCCATTTTATTGATCTCTTTCCGAATTCTCCGTAAGGCGTCATGATGTTTCTCAACTTTTCTTTGCGCAACACCTAACAAAAAAAATCCGAAACAGACCAACACAATAAAAATTTTTAAATATTTTAAATACATCAATTAAGATACGAGAATCAATGTCGAAAATCAATAGAAATTCTTTTGAACGCTCGTCAGGTTGACTCGCATCGCCCCCGGAATGTCCTATCAACTGCCAGACTTGACCGGCCATTTGATTATTGGAATTCGCAGCTTCGCAGCATCAGAATACTTGCACTTAATACGAAGTTTCGTTAGTTTCCCTTTTCACAAAACAGTTAGCGACGCCGATGATATCAAAAAACATCCTTACCGGACAACTCCTCCTCAACTGGTGCATTCGCATCCTTTTCTTCACAAGTTTATCGGCGCTGCTCCCCACTTTGCCAAACTACTTAAACACGATTGGCGGCAACAATTCTCAAATCGGAATCGTCATGAGTGCTTTTGCTGTGGGAGTCCTTGTTTTCAGACCGGTGGTTGGTAACAAAGTAGATTCTCTCGGCCGCAAAAAAATTCTCATTATGGGTACGGTTATCTTTATCATTTCGCCGATTCTGTATCTGTTTATCCATTCCATTCCCAGTTTACTGCCTGTTAGAATATTTCACGGGCTTGGACTCGCCGCTTTCGGCACTGCTTCCATCACCTTGATTACAGATGCCGCTCCGGTTGCAAACCGCGGAACCGTCATCAGTTATACAGGAATGGTAAATACCATTGCTTTCGCATTGGGTCCGATTTTAGGTAGCCTCATCAGCGACACCTGGGGTTATGACGTTTTATTCGGATTTGTATCCGTTTTATCATTTCTGGCCTTATTCAGTTCACTTTTTTTAAAGGATACTTTCTCCGACAAAAACTCAAACTCTAAGATAAACTACCTGCACGTGATCAAACAAAGGAAAATTCTCATCGCTTCAATCATGATTTTGCTTATCGGCCTCATTCACGGCGGTGTTATGTTTTACATACCGATCTTTTTGAAAGAAAATGTTGCCATGAATATAGGCCTGTTCTTTGCAGTTTACGGCACGGCCACATTTGTTATCCGCTTCATCATCGGACCGGTATCCGACAAATGGGGTCAGGGACCGTTTCTTGTCCTGTCACTGCTTTTGCTCGCCGCAGGTGTTTTCACGCTCAGCCAATCCAAAACTGTTTTGCTGGTATTTGTTGCCGCCATGTTCTACGGTTTTGGCTTTGGCGCACATCAACCCACCCTGACCGCACTGGTCGCTGACAACACAACAGAAGAAACCCGCGGCAAAATTTTTTCCTTTTATTATGGTGGATTCGATCTGGGCATTTCACTGGCCGGTGTCATTTTAGGATCCATTTCCGAGTGGTATGGAATACAGCTCATGTTTATCGTCTGCTCGGGTATTGCCCTGATTTCACTGATTATTTTTGTAACTTCAATCGAAAATTCCTGCTTAACTTCTTTTAAATACGCCATGTCATTGAAAAAAATGGGCAAAGAAAACATTATTTGCGATCAATTTATGGAAGTTTCACCTGAGCAAGCCGAAGAGTATTTTAAAGATACAAACTCGTCTTAAGAATTTGAACAAGGTTGTTTGTAACAGCAGGTTTTTGATTCTTTCCAAAATCAAAGTGGTGCATTTGGCCTTGCACGTCATGGTATACTTCGGTTGAGACTGACAAAAAAGTCGTTTCCTGCGTCAGCATGAACGACGTCGAAGGCTGCAACCCATTGTTTTAATCATGCTGCGATAACGCTCAGCTTGACGATTTATTTAACCCAACCCTTTGGAAAAAATGTTTTCTATTTCCAAATTTCAATCTGCCAGTCCGGCCCGGAGCTGATTTTGTGTGTTGCTGCAAAATTACCTTCACGTAACGCCAGAGAAACATTGTTCAAACTGTTCAAATACAACAATGGCTGTCCGATTTCTGTCTCCCCAAAAGTTCTCAGATAAGAAATTTTTTGCTCAAACACGGTTTTCCCAGCGTGGTTTATTCTGACCAGCAGTTCATCTCCCGGTTGAGCACCAGATTGCAGGAACGTTTCCCTGTCGATATTTGTCCATATATTGCCGTACTGGATATCTAAAATGGGAATGTTGCCCAAAAGTCTTCCGTCCTTGAAGGCGGCTTTTTGGTAAGGGATGGAAACCACATCGTCCGGAAGTTTCGGTCCCACCTGCTCAAAAGTGATGACATTCGCAGCCAAACGGGCACCGGTGTATGCGTACACATCACGACCGTGAAACGTGTACGATTTCCCGGAATTTTTCAACCGGTTGACCGCTTCATCAATTTCACGAACTTCGTCTATGCCCAACGATTCGGCGACTAATGTTAACGTTCCATTGTCCGGAGTGACAAAATAGTGGCCGCTTTTGGTCTTCAACACCACGGATTTCCGTTCCGTCCCAACTCCCGGATCCACCACTGAAACAAAGACGGTCCCTGAAGGCCAGTACTTTGCCGTCTGATCCAACCGTTGAGCTGCTTCCCAAATGTTAAAAGCCGGAATTTCATGAGTCAAATCGAACATGTGTAAATCAGAGGAAACGCCGAAAGCGACACCTTTCATGGAAGCTACCGCGGCATCTTTCACTCCGAAATCCGATTGAAAAACCAGTGCATGCGTTTGCCCGGTTTGGCAGGATTGTATCAGGAACAAGGGTAAACATAAAAAGAACAAAACTGTGACTCGTTTGACCATGTGATTCTCCTTTATTTCATAATTACGTACAGCAGATAAGGTTCCTCCAGGAATTCTTTTGCAGTATGTTTGATTTGATAAAAGGCTTTTTACAGTCATCTGCTCTTATTTTCTGCTCTGGGTTATCGTGATATGCCAGTCAGGTCCGGAACGAATCCCGAATTTTTCTGCAAAGTTTCCGCTATTCACCGCGAGGCCGATTTTTTGTTCAGAATCGGAATATGCCAAAACGTCACCTGTTTTAACATCACCGAAGCTGGCCACAAATGGAACCTGATTTTTGAAAACCGGTTTATTCCTGAATGATATTTCCACTTCAACCGCCTGCTTTTTCTCCGGCTCCAGAGCAAATTCATCAAATAAGGCTTTTGGAATATTGGTCACGATGTTGCCAAACGGATCCTCAATATGAATGACCGAACCCACGATGGTGTGGTCGGTTACTTTTTGAGCATGCTGAATAGACAGGCGTGTTATTTTACCGGAAAAAACCGGACCGACCTGCTCAAAAGAGATGACACCTGCTGCCAGACGAGCGCCGGTGTAGGCGTAGACATCCCGGCCATGAAACGTGTGTGACGCCTCGGATCCGGACCGGCGATTGACCGTTTCATCGATTTGCCGCACGGCTGAGATGCCGAATTTTTCAGCCACCAATGTTAAGGTACCGTTATCGGGAGTGACAATGAAATGGCCGGTGCTTGTTTTGGCAACCACAGATTTGCGGTCGGTTCCAACTCCCGGGTCCACCACTGAAACAAAGACCGTTCCTTCCGGCCAGTACGCCATTGTTCCGCTCAACGTGTAAGAAGCCTCCCAAATATTGAACGGCTCAATTAAATGGGTGAGATCGTACAGTCGCAAATCCGGGTTAACCGATAAAGCCACGCCTTTCATACTGGCCACAAACCGCTCTTTGAGGCCGAAATCCGTCAAAAAAACCAGTGGATGTTTTTTTGTTTTCATTTCAGTTTTCTGACAATGGGTTAATGTCAATGCTACACATAATAACGATGCAAGGGCTATGATTTTTGACCTACGTTTCATTTAACATAACTTTCCCGGTTAATTTGGAATTGAACAAATAAACCGCCAGACCTAAAAGAACAACTCCCACCCCACAGAATGATTCAAATGGTTTTTCGAGCATGACGTAGGTGAGTGTCCAAATGCTAACAATGAGAAAAATGGCCGGAGTTACAGGGTAACCCCAGGTTTTATATGGTCGGTTTAATCCAGGTGATTTTTTGCGCAGGACAAAAATTCCCGCTACCGTAATGGTGGTCACCAGGTTCAGGGTGAATCCCGCGTAAACCATCACTTGTTCAAATGTGGATGTGTAAATGAGGAAGAGCATAATTAGCAGTTGAAAAACAAATGAATTGACCGGAATATTTTGTTTGCTTTTCTTTCCAAAAATTTTCAGGAGGTGATAATCTTCTCCCATTACCTGCGTGATGCGCGGTCCTACGAGCACATGACCGCTCACGGTTGACAGCAACAAAAATGCAATGACACCGGCCATGAGTTTGCCACCGGCATTGCCAAAAATCGACCTGCCCGAGAGAAAGCCGATTTGGATTTGTCCGGATAGGTCGGACATTGGCACAGTGTAAAGGAACACAAAATTCAGAAAAAAGTAAAGAATCAAAACAATTACCGTGCCGGTGAGCAGTGCCCTGGGAAGATTTCTTTGCGGATGCTTAATTTCACTGACGATATAAATGGCCGCATTCCATCCGTTATACGCAAATGAAACATAAATAAGCGATACGGCAAAACCCGGACTTGAGATGATGCCCAAATCGTGAAATGCAGGTAAAAGGTTAAAGGGTTGCGCGCGCTCAAATCCAAAGGCTGCAAAAACAAACATCAAAATGAGAATCACCTTTAAAACGGTAAAAAAATTGTGTGAATAACTTCCATATTTTAAATTGGTGGAATGAATGATGGTAAACAGGACAACCACACCTGCTGCAACATGATTAACCGGTAATTCAGGAAAAACAGCTTTAAGATATGTGCCCAAAGCAATGGCTGCGAGAGCCGCCGGCGCGGCAAAGCCCACGGTGACAGAAATCCAGCCCGATAAAAATCCCAAAGAAGGATGATAAATTTTCGTTAGTAAATGATATTCACCGCCCGAACGCGGCATGGCCGCGCCTAATTCACCATACGTCAAAGCACCACACAATGCGATGACACCGCCAATGACCCAGAGCATCAACAGAGAAAAGACTGACTGCATTTCCTGCACCTGAAATCCCAGACTGGTAAACACGCCGGTCCCGATCATGTTGGCAACTACGATGGCAGTGGCGGTAAAGATGCCGATTTGTACTTTACTGTTTTGCATGAAAAGTAGTTAACCTATGATTCGATTGTGACACCTAAGTGTTTCAACAAAGTGATTGCTCCAGGCATTGATACCTTTGCCTTTTCTAA
>CAYVXE010000016.1:12217-13800 GCA_964455375.1 uncultured Calditrichaceae bacterium | reverse complement strand
CTTTTCTAAATTGGTTTTGTAAAAATTTGACCCGGTCAAATCAGCATTTACAAAGTCAGATTCTTTAACAAAGCATTCCTTAAACAATGTATTGTGCAGCCTTAAATCCGAAAAATTGCAACTGCGAATTAAGCACTTTAAGAAGTTAATATCGAGAAGCAGCGCGTTGCAGTTTGAAAAGTTTACACCGACTATTTTACAATCGGTGAACTGAACATCCTGTAGTTTACAGTTATCTACAGCGACCAGACTAAGGTTACATTCATTAAATGTGCATTCCGCAAACCAGCCGTCTGTAAAGTCACTCTCAGAGAAATCACACTTTTCAAAGACACATTGCGAAAAATACTTTGCGCTGAGGTCTTTTTGAAGACATTGCAAATCATGGAAAGATGAATTCTCGAACTCTTCACTGTTGTCAAAAATCATGAAAGATTGTCTCTAATTGATTTTCATTCCGGGAAAAGGGTTGGATCGATTCCCGGTAGTACTTTAATGGCGTTTTTATAATACAGTTTTTTCAACACATCATCCGGTAAATTCAAACCGTACATTTTCCAGAAAGCATGACGTTTCCGGTAATAGTCGAAATATTCGTCAGCGGTTTCCAAAACCCTGAAATAGACATAATATTCTTTCGGGTGCCAGGTATCTTTCCCAAATAGAACGCGGTCCTGATATTTGATAAACCATTTACGGGCAAAACGCGGCTGCCTTCCCAATTCCGCCAACACCGCGCCAATTTCCGTGTACATGTTGGGATGGGCATCCAGCCATCTCCCCAAAGTACCCAAATCGTTGGCGCGCCAGGCCATGTGTGCGCTGATAAAGGTGGTGTGCGGATGTTTTTCAAAAACATGCAGGTGTTCCCGCATGACCTGTTCCCATGGCGGATAAATTTGGGGGTCACGGTAGCGGTTGGGTTTTTGTTTCAGTTCCAACCAGCGCTCGTTGTATTTGTCCTTGGGCTTCCAGAACTCCGCCGGTTCGCCTGAATGAATCAATACCGGAATACCCAATTCACCACATTTTTCCCAGACCGGATCGATGCGCGGGTCATCCACGGCAATACGCTTGCCGGATTTATCTTTAAGCGTCAATCCCAAATCTTTGTAAATTTTTAATCCCCTGGCTCCCCATTTCACATCCTGTTCTAATTGTTTGACCGTTTTTTCTGCCCAATCCGCATCATCGATATGATCAAAGCGTATATTGGTGAACACGATGAATCGGTTGGGATAGTGGCCTTTGACATTTTGCAGAGACTTTCGCAGAAACTCTGTTTCATCTTTTTCGGTAAGATGATTCGGGTTGTAAATAAGGCTTAACCCACGTCCGCTAAGATTAACCATGACCGCCATGTTGAGACTGTCCATGTCTGTGACCACAGAATCGAGGTCCTGGGTAGCCATCCTCCACTGGTGATTGTGGACATCTATAAATGGAAACTTTGCATGGGTTAGCTGGTGCTCCGGAACGACCAGCGTCGAAATCGGTACGTACTCTTCGATAGACATCGTTTGTGCCGGCAGCCAGACAGGCAGCAGCAACAACAGAATGAGAAAAATTATCATGTTAACTCC
>CAYVXE010000016.1:0-12117 GCA_964455375.1 uncultured Calditrichaceae bacterium | reverse complement strand
GATCAAATCGATTTTGTATAAATCGTTTGCGATGGAAAAGCAAACTCCAAGCCGTTTTTGTTAAATGTTTTTAGAATATCCAGATTGATTTTTGTCTGCGCTTCGAAAATATCGCTTTGCTTACGAATATAATAAATAAACAAAATATTCAGGGAAAAGTCACCGAAATTGATGAACGAGAGAATGATTTTATCTTCAATAAGATCGTTGTTGTTTGCCGCGATTTGTTTGAGCAGGTCCATCGCTTTCAGGATTTTCGTTTCATCCATATCGTAGGTCAGACCGAGACTTAATTTGATCTTTCGAGACGGTTCGGATGAAATATTTACAATGGCATTGTTGACGATATTTGAGTTTGGAATTGTGACTGTACGCCCGTCTAATGTCTGCAGGCGGGTGCTGCGAATGCCGATTTCACGTACAAATCCGTCGAATCCGTCTATATTCACACGGTCATTAATCTTAAACGGTTTATCCGTAAATATCGTGAAGCCGCCAAACAGATTGGAAACCGTGTCCTGTGCCGCCAGAGCAAACGCCAGACCGCCGATACCGAGTCCGGCAAGCAGTGCACCTACATCGTATCCGGCATTGTTTAAAGCGATAATAAGCGCCAGCACCCAAATAGAAATTTTGACTGCTTTCCGCACGACAGGTAGTATCTGATCATCAAGATCGCTTTTGGATTTTTTTATCAAAGGGACCAGATATTCTTCCACGAGGGCATCAAATAAACGGGTTAGTAACCAGGCAACATTGAAAATGATCAGAACGTAATAGGCTTTTGCAATTAAGCTATCGAGAAATTCCGAAAGCGTGAGGGACTTCAGGCCAAACCAGATTCCTGCCAGAATAATACCAAAGATAATCGGTTCCTCAAACATATCGATCAGAATATTATCTAATCTCGATTTGGAATTTGCCGCAGCCTTTTTTACGAAAGTCCCAATGACCCAGTAGATAATCCTGCCAATTACGATGGATACAATGATGATCGTCGCAGCGATGCTCCATTGTAAAAGGGTGTTTCCGTAAAAGGATTTACTTATAAAATCGCCCAAAAGAACTCTCCTTTTTTGTAGTTTCGATTTGAATTAGTATTCACCGCCGGCGCCGGCGCCACCGGAGATGCCGCCGCCAAAAGTAGCGTCATCGTTTGTCTCTGTTGCTGTACCGACTGGCTGTAAGAGTAAAAACGCTTCCAGATCCGGGGCAGACTCTATCTTAAATAAATTTTTATACATAAAGCCATTTCTGGTCGTTTTCAGAAAGTGAATCAGAACAGCGGCTAAAGCGGTTAACAAAGCCCCCAGAATTGTTAGAAAAAAATGCGTTATGACCCGGCCAAAAGGTGTATTTAAACGTAAAAATGGACAAGAGAGTCGTAAGCATTCCCATCCGTATAAAAAGCGACCATTTGCGTCTTGCGCCGGTCACAATATATAAAATTGGAATGAAAAGGGTCAAGAAATAAAATGCAAAGGCAAGGGGAATATCCTTATCCGGTGTTAGTTTGAAATCCATCAATTTAATGCTGAGCGCACGAACCCCCTTGATAGTTGCTGCTAAGGTAAACTTTCAGCAAGCTCAGAATCGTCAGGAAAGTTAGGTTCCTCTGTGCCAGTATTGAAATTTTTGTTTCTATGAAATGTCATTTGACATACGTCGTCAATTCCACACAATAATTGTCCGGGTCGCGCACGTAAAGCGAACGACAAATATTGTGATCCTGAACATGAAATTCGATTCCCTTTTTATCAAATATTTCCTGTGCTTTTTGAAATTCAGATGGATTAACATTTAACGCGAAATGTGGGATGGTGGAATAGACATCGTCTGGCATTGGGTACGGATTTCCGCTTGCAGATGGAAAAACGGCGATACAGGTACGTTCATCTTCTCCCACCAATAAAATGGGAAACGGCTTCCACTCATCCACTTCTTTTCGTTTTAACCCGATGTTCTTTTCGTACCACTTTAAGGAAACCTGTACATCTTTAACAATGATGGCCACATGATCGAGATAATTAATTTTCATCACAATGGCTCCTCAATTATTTTTAAGTGCCATCTGAAATTGAATACATCCCGGAACTTCGACGTCATCGGTGTGAAACTTCGATTTATGTAAGATAAAAATAATTGCCGTGTGTGTCAAGTTTTGAGAATTGGTTAAAGAAGTTATTAATTTCTATTTAGCAACTTCTGAGTGCAAATATCAAAGAAACTCCTAAAAAGAGTATATCCGGAACGGCGGTCTAACCCCAAACCCCTCGTATAAATTCCACAGCATTTCGGAAAGAAATTCTCTCCAATTGCTTTTCCGTTAAAATGGATTTCAGACCGGCAACAATGTTCTGGTATTCCCCGGCGTTTTTGTATGCATCGAAGTAATATTTCTCCGGATGGCCCTCCGGGTAAAAATAGTCTGCGCCAAAAGCCATATACTCTTCCGCACCGATTTCAAGTCCATGGAGAAGATGATCTTTCAGGGCCTCCGGGTTTTCCGGATTTAAAAAATCACGGATGAAATTCAGACTAACCAATCCGCCACGGTGCATGATCTCCTTGGCGATTTCGTCGGGGAGATTTCGGGCTTGCGTGTAAACAGCCCGAAAATTGGAGTGACTTGCCAAAACCGGAATGTCCAGATTGTGTTTGGTCGTGTAGGTTAAAATTCCCTCGGCCAATGCGTCGCTGGTGTGCGAAAAATCCACCGCGATTTTGCGGCTGTGCAAATAGTCCAGCAACGCTTCACCGTTCGGTTTGAGGCCAACATTGTCGCTCATGTTGCCGCCGCCAAAACGATTTTCCGTGTGATGGGTCATGGTAATGTAGAGAATCCTGCCAACATTTGCGATCATTCGTTCGAGTTTCTGAAACCCCTTTTCAAGCGTGTCGTCTATTTCACAAAAGCCGGCGGCATTTTCAATGGCAGGCACCACTCCGATTTTATCCGATTCGGCAACTCCGGCCAGCGTTTGGGCGTCGTTGACAGGGGATATCTTATCGCCGTGATCCCGCAGGAGATTCCGGTAGGCCGCGCTTTCCTGCAAACCGATTTCACTGCTTCCCGGCTCAGCTCTGGTAAACATGGCCAGAACCTGCAGCTTCACATGCCCTTTTTGCAGATGTGGAATCGCACAACCGATATCAGTTGTGTTCATGGCGTCAGCATTGGGTGTCGTTGCCAGATACGAAAGTAAGTCGCAGTGCATATCAACGATGGGGAGTGTCATGTCATTTTTTCCTGTTCTACGTTCGAGTAAAGGTTCGTTGTCGTGTGAAAATATTCAACAGGGTTATTAATCGTGCTTAAATAAAATCTGCATATCGCGTTCTTTTCCAGCCTGCCACCAGGATTCCGGAATGACTTGCCAGTTGCCGAAGGCTTTCGGTGTGACGCGTCCCTGCCGTTCAATCCATTTCATCAGGAAGAAGCGCAAATCTTTATCTGTAGAAGAAACGACGCGTGCGGCCAGCTCTTCCCTTGGAATACCGGCTCCAGCCGTCAGGTGTCCGCCGCCGCCATTACCGCGATAGGAGTTAACTGCAACTTTGTAGGTTGCTTTTAAGTTGAAGGGGTCTCCGTTTGCCATAGATAGAATGTTGACCCGTTCACCTGCAGGTTTTGAAACATCGACGGTGTACCTGATTCCCGCGGCGGAGTCGAAATTGTAGGACCGTGCCGCAAGCTGGTAAGAACCGCTGCGGTTCGAGTGAATCAGATTGCCGTTTTCATCTTTTTTAAAATTCAGCAGATGATCGTTGGCGCTTTGCATCCGGTTGAACCAGCGGCTGTAAGAATATTCGAGGTAATCATTAATTTCCTGTCCGCTGAGTTCCATCGTGTAAAGCAGGTTTTCATATTTGTACAGTTTAAACATGTCGCGGACGTACACATCCCCTTCGTGAATGCTGGCATTGAAGGACAGAGGTGCGGCAAATGAAATATCCGCTGTACTGAGTTCCAGTTGAATATTTTGAATGAGATCCACAAATGGTGAATCGCCGAAAAATGCATCTTTGGTGGAAATGGTTTTCGTAAACGTGCCGATTCTTCGGGAAACGTATTCCTTGACCTCAACAAACGCTGCATGAAATTCTCGTAAAAACACCGAATCAGGAAGAATGTTTTTCATTTCAATGCGCTCGCCCTTACTTTTTTTACGCCATGTTTTGCTTTCTTCCTCGAACGTCAATTTCACCGTCGCAACGGCTATGTCCGTGGCGTGTGCCCTGGATCCTAAAACGAGTACATTCTTTCCGGCGGAATTTTTTGTGACGAAATTCCATCCGTGATGATCGTGTCCCACAAAGACGACATCAAACCCCGGGACGCGCTCGGCCACCAGCCGGGATGCATTTTCATTTTTAGGTGTATCTGCGGTTAAATTACCATAACTGTACTCGACGCCGGAATGAAACAGTCCAATCAGCACATCCGGTTTTTCGTTGTCGCGAATAATTTGCACCCATTTCCGCGCTGTCTCGACCATATCTTCAAAAGTCATTCCCTGCCAGATTTTCTCAGGAAGCCAGTTGGGAATGGCAGGCGTAATCAAACCCAAAACCGCTATTTTCACGTCATTTTTTTTGAGAATTGTATAGGGTAAAAAATAGGGTTTACCCGTTTGCGTGCGCATTGCATTCGCAGCCAGCCACGGAAAATGCAGTTCCTTTTGGAAACGGTCATACACCGCGTGACCGGTTTCGATGTCGTGATTCCCCACGGTTCCAACATCGTAGCCCATGTAGTTCATAACCTCTGCGTAAATATGCGGCACGTTGGTTTTTTCAAAATTGTAGTAGTAAACCACCGGTTGTCCCTGCAGAATATCGCCGTTGTCCAGCAGGATGACGTCCTGGTTTTTGTTTTGTCGTTCCTTTTCAACATACGTGTAAACTTGCGCCAGTGAGCCGTCAGCCTGGCGGTCATAGATAAAATTGTACGGAAAAATAGACCCGTGTACATCGCTGGTTTCAATGAATTTCAACGTGACAGTTTGGGCAATTAGAAGTTGCGTTAGAAGGAGTAACCAGAGGGTTGTGATCTCCACGAGTCTGAATGGACTTTTTTTACGCATACGTGCCTTTTTACGATTTTAAATTCAAATGCAGTTTCCAATAAATATAATTGTATTTCCCATTATGTCAATGAAATAAACGGCTGATTTTAATTTGCAGTTGTGTGTTTTAGCACTTCGTTTAGAAGAGGCGGGATTTTGGGATGAATAAGACAGTCAAACTGCTTGCACATAAAAGAAAGGGCTGACTCCACCGGGTCAGCCCGATTGCTTCTTGTTTTACAAATTTAAGTTGTCGACATCGGCCGTTATTTTGTTAAGACCATTTTTTTCGCTTCGACGAAACCGTTGACTTCAAGTTTGTAAATATATAACCCGGAGGCATAATTTGCTCCGTTAAAGTCAACAGAATAACGCCCGGAAAGCAATGGTTTATTGACCAAAGTGGCAACTTGCTGTCCCAGAATATTATAAACCTTGAGTTTTACCAAACCATCCTGGGGAATTTCAAATATAATGTTCGTAGATGGATTAAAAGGATTCGGATAATTTTGGCTCAACAGATAGGTTTCTGGTAGCGAGCCATTTTTAAGTTCCACGGCTAATGGAGAACCCGTATCCCACCAAACACCACCAGGCCCGAAATAGTGCATCAATGTATCTGCCATTGCCAGATCGGTGCTTTCATTCCAGCTCGTGAAATTATCTCCGGTCAAATCAATTCCAAAATGTGGGAATCCATCTTTTACGTGACAGCTAACGGCACATGAGTTTGGTACTCCGCCGTCATTTTTGTAAAAATTTGTTTGTTCAGGGGCCAAAACCCAGAATGAATGTGAGTGAATGTCATAAGAAATCGCACTTTTGGCAACCTTCGGATTGTGACATTTTGTACAGCGGCTCAACGCGAGCGGACCCGTGGGGTCATACGGGTGGCGCGTATGACTGGAAACCGAAGCAGCGATTGCCGCTAAACTGTCAGCATCCGTAATGTTTGCGACCATGGTGGTTGTAATATCCGCAAATGGTTCAAGCCCTGCGTGACAGGTCAGACAAAGGGTGTTGTTGTCCCCGTCGGTTGCCACCTCGACTCCATCTTCCACAAGATGATCAACAAGCAAATGTTCGTTGGGCGTATCACCGTGAGGATCGTGGCATGTCCAACAATTAACTTCTTCTGATGAATTTGTGTAGTGCATGCTGGTCAGGAAATCAAGATATTGCTGATGGTGAGACTTAGAATTTCTCCCATACGGCAATTCATTTGGCCAAAAATTACTTGAAGATGTCGTTTGAGTATAGAAATCTGAAAGCACCATTCCCGGCCGAAAAGCGCCCTCAGTGTCATTATAAGGAAAGCCAAAGGTTTTACCGCCAAGAGTTGCTGTACTGGAGCCACGTCCATGACAAACTCCACAAACTTCAAGCCGCCTGTCTTTATCAGGGATGTTATTGGGGTTGAGAATTTTACTTGGATCAGCCGTCGAGGCATGCTCACTACCAGGGCCGTGACAATCCTCACAACCAATATTTCTTTCGGTTACCATCGCCGTCCATTCACCGGTCGTTGCGTTAAAACTCAACTGTGGATTGACAGCATGACAGCCAATACAACGACGTTCATAGGAAGTTGAAGGATCGACAGCGGGAAGTGGATTGTTGTCACTGTCATACCAGTTTGATGGTACATAACGTACCCATTCAACGGTTTTTTCATTATATTGAATTGGCAAAATATAGATACTGTTGCCAATTTTAGTCATGTATCGTTGTTTCCAATCCCCAGTGCCGCCTAAGGTCCAGTTAACTTCAAAGGTAGTGGCACCGATTGACACACGATATCCACTTTTACCATCCGTTGAATCAACAGGGTCAGTGCTCACAAAACTCAGAATCGGTGCATTACTTCCATAGATCGCAAAATCCGAATCTGTGGACAGGTCCAAACCGTTTGCAAAAGCATCATGACTCACAACCCCAAGGCCTTCATTGGGGTCACGCCATTTCATGTTGTGCTTGGTTTTCACCCATGTCGTCCACTGATTACCAGCGAAATTTGCCTCCTTGCCATGACAGTTGTTGCAGGTTTCAGTACCCACATAAGTGGCCTGGGCAAACAAAACCACAGGAAAAATCACAGCTATCAAAAATAGCGACAGCTTAAGTCTAAAACAATCTATCACAACACACCTCCCTTTAGTTTATGAGATAATAATTGAATCAGAGAATAAGATGATATTTCCCTTTTCTCTGAATTGGCTACACCCTGTGTTACAATTCTAAAAGGATAAAATTTACCGTCTAAAGGGTCTGCTTACGATAATATTAAAAGATGGTTATAAAACTAAATTTTGAAAATCAGGCAAAGGTGAATTGTATTTTTTGACAGACGAGGTGCACATAAATCGAAAGAAGCTGTGCATGGCTGGAAATTAGAAATAAATTAGTTACACGTTTTTCACTTACCAAGTGAGTTTGAAATGATTATCTCAACTTTCGGGAAATGGAGGTTTAAGAAATAATTTTTGGGTTCCAGACTAACTTATCATAATAATAAATAAAATCAGTTTAAAAGTCAAGTTAAATGAAACAACATGGGCAAATTATTATTGTACTGTCACCTTTTCACGTCTTATGATTTTTTTGCCCTTGCGGAAAAGAAAATTCATAAGGCCGGTAATTAGTACCCGCTTGCCTGTCCGTCTTTCCTCGACTCTGAAGCGCCATAATAGACGGCATTTTTCGCATCGTACATAATGCCCTGATAACCACCGTAACTGCCCACGTTAGTGCCGACGTGGTGTCCCATTTTTACTAATTGCCGATAAACTTCATACGGTAAACCCGATTCCAGGTACACGCTACCGCCGTCGGTCATTTTTTCGCCGGTGGGCTGTGAGGAGCCCTGATGCAAAATGCGCGGCGCATCGCCGGCTTCCTGAATATTCATGCCAAAGTCAACAATATTTACAACAATTTGCACATGTCCCTGCGGCTGCGTTGCTCCACCCATAACGCCAAAGCTCATGAACGGTTTGCCATCTTTGGTTATGAATGCAGGAATAATGGTGTGAAAAGGCCGCTTGCCAGGTGCGTAGGTGTTGAAATGTCCTTCTTCCAGATCAAACAACTCACCGCGATCCTGAAAAATAAAACCGAGGTTGTCCGGTGAAAGTCCACTTCCCATGCCGCGGTAATTACTCTGGATGAGCGACACCATATTCCCGTCTTTGTCGGCGGTGGTTAAATAGATGGTGTCTCCTTCCTTTAGAGCCGGATTCCCTGCCTCGTAATGCCGTGCTGCCCGGTGGTCGTTGATGAGCTTGCGTCGCTCAGCAGCATATTCTTTTGAGATGAGTTCCTTGACGGGAATCTTGTTAAATGCCGGATCCGCATAAAATTTTGCCCGGTCTTCAAAAACCAGTTTTTTGGCTTCGAGAAAATGATGGATGTAGTCAACACTTCCGAATCCCCAGCCGGTGATGTCATATCCCTCAAGTATATTGAGCATTTGCAGAGCGGCGATTCCCTGTCCATTCGGTGGCAATTCCCAGACATCGTAACCACGGTAATTTGTGGAAACAGGTTCTACCCAGTCGGAATGATGTGAGGCGAAATCTTCATACGATAAAAAGCCGCCTTCGCGTTTCATGAAATCGGCCATAATCTTGGCAAAGTCACCTTTGTAAAAAACGTCACGGCCTTCTTTGGCAATGCGTTCCAGGGTGTTTGCAAGTCTGGGATTTTTAAAAGTCTCACCCTTTTTCGGTGCATATCCATTGGGCAAAAACGTTTCCTTAAAGCCGGCATATTCCTGTAAAATGGGGGCGCTCAACTGCCAATAATAAGCGATGAGCTCTGTAAGGGGAAAGCCTTCACGGGCGTATTGGATAGCCGGCGCCAGGACATTTGTCATTGGGAGTTTACCGAATTTTTTGTGCAACTCGAACCAGCCGTCCACACAGCCGGGTACGGTCACCGGCAAAGGACCGTGCGGCGGAATGTGCTTGAGTCCCTGCTTTTTAAAATACCCCAGTTTCAGCGATTTTGGTGAACGGCCGCTGGCATTTAAACCGTACAATTTCTGCGTTTTTGCGTCCCAGACGATGGCGAACAGATCGCCGCCAATACCGCTACCGGTGGGTTCCACGAGACCGAGCATGGCGTCGGCAGCAATGGCCGCATCGATGGCGCTACCGCCTTTTTTGAGAATGTCGATTGCCACCTGGGTTGCCAATGGCTGACTGGTTGCTGCCATGCCGCTTTTAGCGATGACTTCCGAACGGGTGGCGAAATGACGTCCGGTGATACGATCCCCGGCAACGGCCGAGATGGCGAACAACCCTACAAACAAAAACGAATATATTTTCATGATACCATCCTCTCTCTAATAAAATAGACTCTCCAATTTACTCCCTGTGCCCCACATAAAATCCCATGCGAGCATGGTGAAACATCACGATGGACAAAAAACATTGAACGAATTGAATAAGTTTACAGAAAAGTATACTGGAATGCAACTTACTTTTGCGGCAATGAAAGTGAAAACTTTCATTCATCAAACGTGGGTGGCAGAAAGATCAGAATCCAATCAATGCGGTTTTTTAGGATAATCATAAAAGAGAAGCCTGCCGCTATTCTGGTTGATTTTTTCCCATGAATCGGTACGAAACTCAATGGCACAGATGGCACTGGTAGGAAATTCTTGCAGATACTCTTCAGATAAATGGTTAATCAGATGATAAAATCCGGGATTATGGCCAACCAGCAAAATGGTGTCAGCGACCTCGTCCAGACTGTGCACCAAATGAATCAACTCCTCAAGTTTTGCCTCATAAATGATTTCATTCTTTAAAATATTCTTAGCGGGATAACCGAGTTCCACGGCAACCATTTTTGCAGTTTCTACGGCTCGTTTTGCAGGACTTATCATCATTAAATCGGGCGTTATTTGTCGGCGATGCAAACGCTTACCCATCTCCGGAGCATCGATTTTTCCGCGTTTCGTTAAAGTCCGTTCAAAGTCGGAAGAAAACGGTTCCTTCCAGCTTGATTTAGCATGCCGCATCAAAATGAGTGTTTTCATCTTTACCGCTCTGCCATCTGATCAAGAAGTTTTTGGGAGGACGTTAAATGCGGGTCGATCTTCAAACTCCTTTTTAAATTCTCAACAGCTAATTCATCATATCCATGTCGCAAATATGCCTCCCCTAAACTCTGAAATGTTTTTGCCGACTCGGGAAAGGCGTATGCATTTAATTTCAGAATATTCAAGGCCGCATCGATTTTATTTTGACTCAAATACGTTTGTGCAAAATCTTCCAGGTAGCTTTCGATCAATTCTCCCTCCCGTTTCATGGTTTCATAAAACACCGCTCCTTCAAGATAGCCATTTTTAGCCGTAAAAATCGCTACTTTTTTATTAAAGTCAAAATCGATGACTTTTTCAACCTTTCTGTATAAACCACCCAAGGAAAGTGTTTGCCGGGGATAGGAACTCATATTTGACACTGCAGCAAACCCCACATCTTTTTCAGGAAAATAGTAGACCGTACTCAACACGCCATACAAAAATCCATTATGGTAAATGTAGCGAAGTTCATCATTAACATAGCGCAGCCGGAACCCGAGGGAATAACATTCCTTTACCACCGTATCATCGGCATACCGTCTCTTCTTCACCAAAACCTTGTGAGCTTCAAGAAACTTTATGTAGTCCGGGTGCATTTGATGACGCAGAAATTTAGCTAAAGCCTGCGAAGAGGTCTGTGCAAATGCAGCCGGTTCCCACAAGCCGAAATCCACAACTTTGTGCATAATCTGCCGGCGATAGGTCCTCACATAATTTTTTACAAACTTGGCATCGGAATGTAACGTAGGATGATTTGAAAAGTAGAGATCGTCACCTGTGGTGCTGCGGTAGAAATCTTTCATGACTGACGCAAAGGGTCTTCCGGTGACGATCTCAATCAGATCGCCGAGAGCGGCGTAATTGATATTTGCGTAGCGGTGAATTTTAAGTTTAAACTGCACCGGCAGATACGTTATAACATTTTGATATGAAGAACGCGTCAGGTATTTTTCACTTTCTTTCTCCCTTAAAAAACCGCTTGTGTGGTTGAGTAAATCCAAAATTCTAACATTTTTGGGGAACCCTTTTATATAGTGGAAAACGGAGTCTTTTAGAGACAGACGACCCTGTTTCGCAAGTTCTACCACAAGCGACCCGGTGATTGTTTTTGTGACAGAAGCCAATGTATAAATATGTTCCGGTGAAGTTCGTATTCCCTTGCGGATATCGGCGAATCCAACACTGTAATCAAACGAATCACCTTCTCCTTGAAACATGGAAAAACTGATAGACGTTAAACGGTTATGATTTTTGAACCGACGAATATCCTGAACAATTTTCTGCCTGACCTGCGCATTGAAAACACGTTCTCTTGCAGATACGCTGCTAAAACAAGCAAGGCTGACGAACAAGTAAAAACAAATCTTCATCACCGGCTACACGCATTCCTTTCCTCTACTCATAACATTCCACAAATCGTATTCATGACGTAATTGTCGTTTCGAATGTCAGAAAATTTAATATTTTTTGGAAATTATGCAAATTAAAAGGGGGGAACATTTGTGAAGATTAAAACATAAGCTAAGGCAAGGAAGGCTAATGGCAGCATTAAGTTTCGATTTCAATGCGCTCACTTTTGACAACCGGCATCACGATATGCAACACTTTCTTCAATTCTTTCAGGGTTGCCTGTTCGATGGAAACCACATATTCCTTATGCCAACGATTACGGTTAATATATCTTTCCAAAGGAATGCCGGGAATCGTCGACATCACTGTATTTAATAAATTTATTTCATCATCATCAACGCTGGATATTTTTACATCAACATGACAATCCAATGCATACCTCCCAAATAAAAATAAACTTAAAACCGTAATGTGTGTAATTAAAAAACCTAAGAGTAGAACAACGTTGAGTCACTGGTGCAAATCAGGGGAAAAACACAGTTGTAACCACACAAAATATGCAAAAAATAACCAACGATGTCAAGTAAATTATTAAAAGTTACGAAGAGT
>CAYVXE010000015.1:0-58210 GCA_964455375.1 uncultured Calditrichaceae bacterium | reverse complement strand
GGGAACAGACTGTAAATCTGTCGGCTCAGCCTTCGGAGGTTCGAATCCTCCCCTCTCCACTGAATTTATGGGGTAGCGGGTTATGAGACAGGTGCCAATGAGCGTCAACTTGTAGAGTGTTTTGCAGCAATTTATTGTAAGGTTGAACGAACTGAAGCTGAAAGCTCTGTATTTTGCACATACCAGATTTCTCATCTGCAATTGCCCGGTAGGTTGCATGTTCTTTAGAGAGAATGTGGCGTGTTATTGCGGGAGTAACTCAGATGGTAGAGTCACAGCCTTCCAAGCTGTTGGTCGCGGGTTCGAGCCCCGTCTCCCGCTCTGAGATTTGTGTCGCCCACGTAGCTCAGTCGGTAGAGCGCATCCTTGGTAAGGATGAGGTCACCGGTTCAATCCCGGTCGTGGGCTCTTAACATTTAAATTATTTATAAAGAAGGTTGACAGATGCGTGTTCTGGTGATATTAGAGTGTACGTCATGCAAAAATCGAAATTACACAACCAATAAAAATAAAACAAAGCACACGTCGCGGGTGGAATTTAAGAAATATTGTCCCACTTGCAACAAACATACGGCTCATAAAGAAACCAGATAATTGGTTGTGAAACAGGTGAGTAGCTCAATTGGCAGAGCACTGGTCTCCAAAACCAGGGGTTGCGGGTTCAATTCCTGCCTCACCTGCAAACCGTTTATTCGTAAAATTACATTAAATATGGTGAACTGGAAACATGAATTTAATTGAAAAACCGGCCAAGTTTTTTTCGGATGTGAATCATGAGATGTCAAAAGTTAGTTGGCCTACGTATGACGATTTGCGGGAGTCAACAATTATTGTAATCATTTTGTCATTGCTTCTTGTGGTATTTATATTTGGTACAGATTGGATTTTGACGCAATTAATTAAATCTATTTTCTAATTGGAGTCAGGTCTTTGACTGAATTGATAAAAAAATGGTATGCGATTCACGTTCTTTCTGGTCACGAGAAAAAGGTGAAATCCTATCTGGAAAATGAAATAGAACTGGCCGGGCTGTCGGAGAAAATAACTCAGATTCTTATTCCTGCCGAAGAAGTTACCGAAATGCGGGAAGGGAAGCGCCGGGTAAAGAATAAAGTGTTTTTCCCCGGCTATATGTTGGTTGAAATGAATCTTGATAAAGAAACGCAACATGTGGTTTTAAATACACCGGGCGTCACCAATTTTGTCGGACCTAAAAATCAGCCTCAGGCTTTACACCAGGCGGAAATCGACCGTATTTTGGGGAGAGTAGAGGAGAGTGAGGGCAAGGAAGTCCTGGATATTCCTTTTAAAGTTGGTGACCCGATAAAAGTGACCGATGGACCATTTTCAGAATTTACAGGATTTGTAGAGGATATCAACCGCGAGAAGAAAAAACTGAAAGTGATGGTGAGTATATTTGGACGATCCACGCCGGTTGAACTGGACTTTTTGCAAGTAGAGTTGGAAAAATAAGCCCGAAAGGAGAATACGTACGCATGGCTAAAAAAATCCTATCGACAATTAAATTACAGATTCCTGCTGGAAGTGCTAATCCGTCCCCGCCGGTTGGTCCGGCATTGGGACAGGCTGGCGTCAATATTATGGAATTCTGCAAGGCATTTAATGCTAAAACCCAGGATAAGCAGGGGACAATTATTCCGGTAGTCATTACCGTTTATGCTGATCGCTCTTTTACATTTATCACAAAATCACCGCCGGCAGCAGTGCTTTTGAAGAAAGCTGCAAACCTGGAAAAGGGGTCGGGTGAGCCGAATCGCAACAAAGTTGGTAAGGTGAATCGTGAACAGGTCCGGGAAATTGCCCAGATTAAAATGGAAGATCTGAATGCCAATGACGTTGAAGCAGCAATGCGTATGGTTGAAGGGACTGCCAGAAGTATGGGAATCGTTGTTGAATAATGCAAACATATTTTAGGAAGAAGTCATGAAAAAAGGTAAACGATATAAAAATGCAGAATTGTTGATAGAAGCAGGTAAGGATTATTCATTAGACGAAGCAGTCGACCTAATTAAGAAAACAGCAAAGGCGAATTTCGATGAGTCTGTTGAAGTTTCGATAAATTTAGGCATCGACCCGCGTCATGCTGACCAGGTGGTTCGCGGTACCGTTTCTTTGCCGCATGGAACGGGCAAGGATGTAAAAGTTCTTGTTTTAACAAAAGGGGCAAAAGAGGAAGAAGCAAAATCTAAAGGGGCGGATTATGTTGGTTTTGATGAATATATCGAAAAAATCAAAACGGGTTGGTTTGACTTCGATGTCGTCGTTGCAACACCGGATGTTATGGGGGAGGTTGGTAAGCTGGGTAAACTTCTTGGCCCCCGCGGTTTGATGCCGAATCCGAAAAGTGGTACCGTTACCATGGATATAGGCAAAGCTGTGACTGAATTAAAAGCTGGCAAGATCGATTTTCGTGTTGATAAGTATGGCATCCTGCATGTGGCAATTGGCAAAGCTTCGTTTGATGCCAAACAAATCCGCGAAAATGTTGTTACATTTTTGGAAACCGTTGTTCGTTTAAAACCTGCAGCGGCAAAAGGTCAATATGTTAAAAAACTTTCACTGTCCAACACGATGGGGCCTAGTATTCCAATGGATAGAAATGAAGTGCTTTCTGATTTTCATAAACTTTAAATCAAATAAATAATTTGGGAAAGTAAAATGCCAACTGAACAAAAGGCTGAAATCGTAGCCGAAGTTTCCGAGAGTATTCAACAAGCCAATAGTGTATGGCTTACTGATTATAAAGGACTAAATGTTGAAGAAATTAATGAGCTAAGACGAGCTTTCAGCAATGCATCGGTGCAATACCGGGTTGTGAAAAACACCCTGGCGCGGATTTCTATGAAATCTTCAGGCCATGAAAATATGATTGAATATTTAGAGGGCCCCACAGCGATTGCTTTTGGTATGGATGACCCGGCGGCGCCGGCAAAAGTTCTGAAAGAATTTAATAAGAAAGATGATAAGGTGCAAATCAAGGCCTGTCTGTTTGAAGGCGTTTTGATTGGTACTGACAAATTGGAAGAAATTGCCAATCTACCCACAAAACAGGAATTACTTGGACAATTAGTCGGGGTATTGAATGCACCTTTGTCTAATTTAGTGCATTCACTTGGTGCTATCACAAGCAAACTGGTCTACGCATTAGACGCGGTGAAAACTAAAAAAGAAGAATCAAATTAAGAATTTGGTGTAATTATTCATATCTCTATTTAAGGGAGGTTTAAAATGGCAGAAGCTAAAGCAGCTCCAGCAGCAGAAAAAACAGAAAAGAAAAAAACAACCAAAAGCAGTAAAAGTGCAGGTGGCGCGGATGCTATTTTGGAAGCAATTGAAAAAATGACCGTACTGGAACTTTCGGAATTGGTGAAAGCCATTGAAGACCGTTTCGGCGTTACCGCTCAAGCACCTGTTGTAGCTGCCGCCGCTCCGGTTGCAGGCGCAGGTGGTGGTGAAGCAGCCGAAGAGAAAACAGAGTTTGATGTGGTTCTTACCGCCGCCGGTGACAAAAAGATTCAGGTCATCAAAGTTGTCCGTTCAATTACCGAGCTCGGATTGAAAGAAGCGAAGGAACTTGTGGATTCAGCACCTAAGGCCGTTAAGGAAGCAGTTTCAAAAGATGAAGCTGAAGACATTAAGGGTAAACTTGAAGAAGTCGGTGCGACCGTAGAAGTTAAATAAGTGTTCCTCACTTACTAATTTGAGGTGTTAAACTATATGCAGAATCATGTGAGACAGTCCTTTTCCAAATTGACTCAGGTAATCGATCTGCCTGATTTGTTGGATATTCAGTTGAAGAGTTTTCGGGAATTTTTGCAGGATGATGTTCCACCCGGGAATCGAACTGGCAAAGGTCTTCAGGCTGTTTTTGAAAATATTTTTCCAATTGTAGACAGTCGTGAAAATTTCTGTCTGGAGTTTGTTGATTATTACGTTGAAAAACCGAAATATGATCTTTTCGAATGTCAAGAGCGGGGTGTAACTTACTCTGTACCACTCAAAGCTAAACTGAAATTGTCGGTGAAAGATGAGTTTGGTGAAAGCAATGATTTTGTGGATACCATTGAACAAATCGTGTATCTTGGGAATATTCCATATATGACAAATCGCGGAACTTTTGTCATTAACGGTGCAGAGCGAATCATTGTCAGTCAGTTACACCGTTCTCCCGGTGTCTTCTTCGACGAATTGACACATCCGAATGGAACAAAACTATATTCTGCGCGCATCATACCTCTAAGAGGATCCTGGGTCGAGTTCACGACGGATATCAATGATGTCCTTTATGTCTATATTGACAGGCGAAAAAAATTCCCTGTGACAACGTTGTTAAGAGCTTTGGGATTTTCCTCCGATAAAGAACTTCTCGATCTTTTCAATTTGGTAGATGAATTCAAAGTGAAGGATTTGACCTCCGAACATGTTGGGCGTCTTCCCATTGCAGATGTCATCGATGAAGAGACGGGTGAATTGCTGCTTGAAAAGAACGTGGAGCTAACCGAAGAAGCCATCGCTGTTATCAAAGAGTCGGGTCTGAAAAAAGTGCAGTTGCTGTGCCTAGAGAGTGCACGTGGTCCTGAAGTCATAAATAATACGTTGAAGAAAGATACCTCTGCATCTGAAGCGGATGCACTTGAGGCAATTTACCGGCATTTACGCTCGGGCGATGCACCGGATTTAGACACTGCACGGGCTTTGATAGAGCGTATGTTTTTTAATCCGAAAAGGTATGACCTCGGTCAGGTCGGGCGATATCGTGTCAACCGTAAGCTGAAATTAGACGTTCCCATCGAAACGACGGTTTTAACGCGCGATGACATCGTTGCCATCATCAAATATCTGCTGGAACAGCGTGCAGGTAAACGCGGCTCGGATGACATCGATCATTTGGGCAACCGGCGTATTAAAACGGTTGGTGAACAGCTTGCAGCGCAAATGACGTTAGGTCTTTCCAGAATGGCGCGTACCATTAAAGAAAGAATGAACCTGCGCGACAGTGAAAATCTAACCCCACAGGACCTGGTAAATGCACGGACTATTTTTTCCGTGATCAATACATTCTTTGGCACCAGTCAGTTGTCTCAGTTTATGGATCAAACGAATCCGTTGTCTGAAATGACCCATAAGCGACGCTTGTCTGCGCTTGGCCCGGGTGGGCTTACCAGAGAACGCGCCGGTTTTGAAGTGCGGGATGTGCACTATACTCATTACGGCCGTTTATGCCCAATCGAAACGCCGGAAGGTCCGAATATCGGTCTTATTTCGTCGCTGACGACCTTCGCAAGAATTAATGCTTTCGGTTTTATTGAAACCCCTTACCGTAAGGTGGAGAAAGGGAAAGTTTTGAATAAGATCGAGTATCTTTCAGCGGATGATGAAGATCAGTACGTGATTGCTCAGGCAAATGCCCCCCTTGATAAAAAAAGTAACTTTGTCCGCGACCGGGTAAAGTCCAGACTTCGAGGTGATTTTCCCAGTGTCCAACCTGCTGAAGTCCATTATATGGATGTTTCTCCAAACCAGATCGTATCTGCTGCCGCGGCTTTAATACCGTTTCTTGAGCACGATGACGCAAACCGTGCTTTGATGGGCTCAAACATGCAGCGCCAGGCAGTACCTCTGCTGCAAACAGATTCGCCTCTCGTGGGTACCGGCATGGAAGCGAAAGTAGCACGAGATTCCCGTGCAATGATTATTTCTGACGTTGACGGGATTGTAAAAAAAGTCAGTGCCAGGGGAATAGTTGTTGAAAAACGTAAAAAGAGAGTTAATGACAAATCCCTTGATGCGCTTCTGAATTTTGAAGATACGAACTATGTTCGTTACCGGTTAACAAAATTTGCGAGAACTAACCAGGATACTTGCATTAATCAGCGGCCTATCGTAGAAAGCGGTCAGGAAGTAAAGACCGGGGATGTTTTGGCAGATGGCTGTGCCACGGATAACGGAGAATTGGCATTGGGACGAAATGTCCTCGTGGCGTACATGCCGTGGCGCGGGTATAACTTTGAAGATGCTATCGTTATGTCGGAAAGGGTTGTCCAGGATGATGTGTATACGTCCATTCATATCGAGGAATTTGAGTTGCAAGTTCGGGACACCAAGCGTGGCGAAGAAGAACTGACCAGAGAAATTCCCAATGTGAGTGAAGAAACAACAAAGGACCTCGATGAAAACGGCATCATTCGTGTAGGTGCAGAAGTCAAGCCCGGCGATATCCTGGTCGGTAAAGTAACTCCGAAAGGAGAGACCGATCCCACTCCGGAGGAAAAATTATTAAAAGCAATTTTCGGTGAAAAGGCCGGAGATGTAAAAGATGCTTCATTAAAAGCGCCTCCTGGAATGAAGGGTGTTGTCATTAGTACAAAGTTGTTTACCCGGAAGAAAAAAGATCCGAAAACGAAAAAGCATGACAAAAAATTGTTGGATGAAATTGAGAATTGGTACAGCGCTGAACAGGTTCGGGTCAATAAACTCAGAGATGAAAAGCTGGTTGTTGTTCTCGATGGCGAGTCTTCAAAAACGATCCGTGACAAGAATACCGGACAGGTTTTATTTCGGGCAAACACTGTTCTGACTGCTGATAAATTAGAGCAAATAGATTTTGAGAGTCTTGACTATAGTGAAGGGTTAACGTCTGAAATAGAAACCAATGATATCGTTGCAAAAATTTGGACTGCATATCAGGCAAAGTTAAGTGAACTTGAAGAAGAATACGAAAACAGAAAGTTTAAAATTGTTGTGGGGGATGAACTCCCTCCCGGAATTGTTCAATTGGCTAAAGTCTATGTGGCCAAGAAGCGTAAACTCATGGTGGGAGATAAAATGGCCGGACGGCATGGGAATAAAGGTGTCGTGGCTAAAATTGTTCCCATTGAGGATATGCCGTATTTACCCGACGGGACACCTGTTGACATTGTTCTGAATCCGTTAGGCGTACCATCGCGTATGAACCTGGGGCAGATATTCGAGACCAATTTAGGCTGGGCAGCCAAATTGCTCAATACCAAGTATGCAACACCGGTTTTTGATGGTGCCAGCTATGACGAGGTTCTGGAAAAGATGCGCGAAGCAGGATT
The DNA here is from genome assembly GCA_964455375.1 of uncultured Calditrichaceae bacterium. GTDB lineage: Bacteria > Zhuqueibacterota > Zhuqueibacteria > Oceanimicrobiales > Oceanimicrobiaceae > CAYVXE01. The sequence continues at coordinate 51,110 of CAYVXE010000015.1, read as the reverse complement.
ACCGGAAGATGGAAAGTCTATTTTGTATGACGGTAGAACCGGCGAACAAATTGATAATCCGGTTACGGTTGGGTATACCTATATATTGAAACTCTCTCACCTTGTTGAGGATAAAATTCATGCCCGTTCTATCGGACCTTACTCATTGATTACACAGCAACCTCTTGGTGGAAAAGCCCAATTTGGCGGTCAGAGGTTTGGTGAAATGGAAGTGTGGGCATTGGAAGCGTATGGTGCAGCTCATACGTTACAGGAAATACTGACCGTTAAATCCGATGACGTAAGAGGTAGATCCAAAGTTTATGAAGCCATTGTAAAAGGCGATAATTTACCCGAACCAGGTCTGCCGGAATCCTTCAACGTGTTGATTCGTGAATTGCAAGGTTTGGGGTTAGATGTTGAGCTGATCGATAAAAATGAACAAAAAATATAGCTCTGCATTTGAATTTAATTGCTGTAATTTCTAACTAAGGAGGTACCCTTTTGACCTACTTTAGTAGACAAGAGACGACGACAAAAAAATCTTTTGATGCTATTTCTATAAGTCTTGCTTCGTCTGATAAGATCCTGGAAAGGTCTTACGGGGAAGTGACGAAACCTGAAACTATAAACTACCGTTCTTTTAAACCTGAAAAGGACGGTCTCTTTTGTGAAAAAATATTTGGCCCTGTACGTGACTGGGAATGCCACTGCGGTAAATATAAACGCATTCGCTACAAAGGTATCATTTGTGACCGTTGCGGCGTTGAGGTCACAACGAAAAGCGTGCGACGTGAACGCATGGGGCATATATCTCTTGCTGTTCCAGTTGTACACATCTGGTTCTGGAAATCGCTCCCCTCAAAGATCGGCTACATCCTCGGAATGAGTGTGAAAGAGTTAGAGCGCGTTGTTTATTATGAGTCTTATGTCGTCGTGGAACCAGGGAATAGCGGTAAAAAGGCCAAAGATCTCATAAGTGAAGAAGAATATTTTGAAATTATGAGCAGCTATGAAGAAAACAAGGAGCTCAACGAAGAAGGGGGAACTAATAAGTTCGTTGCTAAGATCGGCGGCGAAGCGGTTCTTGAATTGCTCAAACAGGTGGACGTAAATCAGTTGTCCATAGATTTGCGTCGCGCTGTTCGTGAAGAGAAATCAGCTCAAAGGAAAAATGATGCTTTAAAACGCCTTCGGGTGACGGAATCTTTAAAAAAGAGTACGAATCGTCCGGAGTGGATGGTGCTTTCGGTGGTACCGGTTATTCCGCCGGAATTGCGCCCGTTGGTACCGCTGGAAGGTGGACGTTTCGCAACCAGCGATTTAAACGATCTGTACAGAAGAGTGATTATCCGCAACAACCGTCTGAAAAAATTAATGGAAATAAAAGCACCTGAAGTTATTCTCAGAAATGAAAAGAGGATGCTTCAGGAAGCAGTGGACGCTCTTTTTGATAATGGTAGGAAATCAGCGGCTGTTCGGGGGGACGGCAATCGTCCGTTAAAATCTCTTTCGGATATGCTGCGCGGAAAGCAGGGCAGATTCCGCCAGAATTTACTCGGTAAACGAATTGACTATTCCGGTCGTTCAGTGATCGTGGTCGGTCCGGAGCTGAAACTTCATGAATGCGGTCTTCCAAAGGAAATGGCTTTGGAATTGTTCAAACCGTTTGTTATTCGTAAGCTAGTTGAACGAGGACTTGTTAAGACCGTAAAAAGTGCAAAAAAACTTGTGGATCGGCGAGGTCCGGAAGTCTGGGATATTTTGGAAGAAATTATAGATGGCCACCCTGTCCTTCTCAATCGTGCACCGACGTTGCATCGGCTCGGTATTCAGGCGTTTCAACCTATTTTAATTGAGGGGAAGGCCTTGCGGGTGCACCCGCTGGTATGCGCGGCGTTTAATGCCGATTTTGACGGTGACCAAATGGCAGTGCATGTACCGTTATCTTATTATTCTCAAATCGAGACCCGCTTGCTGATGCTTTCAAGTCACAATATTTTATCACCGGCTAACGGGCGTCCACTTTCAATTCCAAGCCAGGATATTGTTTTAGGGCTTTATTATATCACGAAGATGAAGAAAGGTGACTTTGGCGATGGAAAAATGTTTTCTTCAACTGATGAGGTTATCATCGCGTACGATAATGGAAAGCTTGGCTTGCATGCGCCCATTAAAGTACGAATAAACGGCGAGTTGGTAGAAACGACAACGGGAAGAATTCTCTTTAATCAAATCGTGCCGGAAGGTGTGAATTTCGTAAATGAACTGTTGACAAAGCGCCGTATTGAAGAACTTACGTCTGAAGTCTATAGTGTTCTTGGTAATCTTAAAACGGCTGTTTTTCTTGATGCTCTAAAAGAGCTGGGTTTTTTCCACGCGATGAAATCTGGCGCAACCGTTGGTGTTGAAGACGTCCGTATCCCGAAAGAAAAGGCTGAATTAATTAAGGAGGCAGCAGACAAAGTAAAAACAATTCAGGGCCAGTATGAAAATGGTGTGATTACCGACGGTGAGCGTTATAATAAGATCATTGACATTTGGACGCGAACAACGTCAGACGTTTCCAATAAACTGTTTGACCACTTAAAGCAGGATAGAGCCGGGTTTAATCCGGTTTACATGATGGCAGATTCAGGTGCCCGTGGTTCCAAAGAACAAATCCGGCAATTAGCCGGTATGCGTGGTTTGATGGCAAAGCCGCAAAAGAAAATGACGGGTCAAATGGGTGAAATTATCGAAGATCCCATCACGTCCAATTTCCGGGAAGGGTTGACTGTTTTGGAATATTTTATTTCCACACACGGTGCCAGAAAAGGTTTGGCCGATACGGCATTAAAAACCGCGGATGCAGGATACCTTACCAGGAGACTCGTGGACGTTGCGCAAGATGTCATTATCAATGAGAAAGATTGCAATACGATTCTGGGTATACGCATTGGAGATTTAAAGGAAGGTGAAGAGATTATTGAACCGCTCCGCGATCGAATCCTGGGCAGGGTTGCGGTCGAAGATGTTTTTGATCCGGAAACCGGAGAAGTAATCGTTAAAGCCAGCACCCTCATTGATGAAGAAAAGGCAGATGAAATTTCCGACAAAGGTATTGAAACGGTAAGAATTCGCTCGGTTTTGACATGTGAATCTAAACGCGGTGTTTGTGCGCTTTGTTATGGAAGAAATCTCGCCACAGGTAAATTGGTTCGTATAGGTGAAGCTGTTGGCGTTATGGCCGCTCAATCCATTGGCGAACCGGGTACGCAGTTGACATTGCGGACGTTCCATATCGGCGGTACAGCATCGCGCATTGCTGCACAGTCAGAAGTTGTTGCTAAAGAGAAAGGCCGGGTTGAATTTTCCAACATAAAATATGTTACGCACGGTGAGGGGACTATCATTACAGTGGGGCGTAACGGAAAAATCAAAATTGTTGATGTGAATAACAGAGTTATTTCACAATATACCGTTCCCTACGGAGCAGAAGTCTTAGTTAAGGACGATCAGGAAGTTGCGAAGGGAACAGTGATCTTTAAATGGGACCCCTATACTTCTAGTATTCTTGCTAACCATAATGGCCAGGTCCGTTATGTAGATTTGAAGGAAAAAGTAACGTATCGGGAAGCGCTCGATGAAACGACTGGTTTGAGACAGCGCTTAATTATCGAAACCAGAGATCGAAGTTTAAGTCCGCAGATTCAGATTGTTGATGAAGATGGTAACAAGTTAAGCAGTTATATTCTACCTACAAGAGCTCATTTGCAGGTACGTGACAGCCAAGACGTAGCCGCAGGCGATGTTCTGGTCAAGATTCCACGGGATATTTCAAAAACGAGAGATATTACCGGTGGTTTACCGAGAGTGGCTGAATTGTTTGAAGCGAGAAAGCCAAAGGAACCTGCTGTGGTCAGTGAAATAGATGGTGTCATTAAATTTGGGGAGATCCGGCGTGGTGTACGCAAGGTTATCGTAACCTCTGAGGAAGCCCAGGAAGAAAAAATCTATATGATTCCTTATGGTAAGCACGTACTGGTGCATGAGGGTGATTTTGTCGAAGCAGGTGAAAAACTGTGCGAGGGTAGTATTGCACCCGAGGATATTCTCAACATCATGGGGCCGAACCGAGTACAAGAGTATCTTGTGAACGAGATTCAGGAAGTTTATCGCTTGCAAGGTGTGCGAATAAATGACAAGCATATCGAAACGATTGTACGACAAATGTTACAGAAAGTAAAAATCGAGTCGCCTGGTGATACCATGTATCTGGAAGGCGCTCAGGTGGATAAAATTGCATTCCTGAGTGAAAATGAGAAAATAAAGAATTATGTTGTCATCACAGATGCCGGTGATTCTGACCTTATTGCTGATGAGTTGATTGAGAAGAATGAATTTAAGAAAATAAATGCAACTCTAAAAGAATCCGGAAAGAAAATTGCAACGTCCCGGGCGGCTCAACCCGCGACATTTTTGCCACTTTTGCTGGGGATAACTAAAGCTTCCCTGACAACTGAAAGTTTTATTTCTGCAGCTTCCTTCCAGGAAACGACGAGGGTGTTGGCTGATGCGGCAATTGAAGGGAAAGTCGATGATTTGTTGGGTTTGAAAGAAAATGTGATTATGGGACATTTAATACCAGCAGGAACCGGGCTCAGCAAATACAAAGGTATACGTGTTTCTTCAAATGAATCAGAACAGATAGAGAAAGGAAACTCTGAAGACGTGAAGGATAATTATCAAGCGGCTGTGGGATAATTGACCTTAAATTTACTGGTTTTTCTTATTAAATATTTGTAAAAAAAAGTTGCTTTTTTAATAAATATGGTTTATATTCAGATTCTGTAATTGAAGGAGAGAAGTTGCCAACTATTAATCAATTAATCAAAGCAGGCAGGAAAAGAGTGACGAAAAAAACCACGGCTCCTGCCTTGATCGGTTCGCCTCAGCGAAGAGGGGTTTGTACCAGAGTTTATACAACAACTCCCAAAAAACCGAACTCTGCCTTAAGAAAAGTTGCGAGAGTGCGGTTAACAAATGGATTTGAAGTGACTGCTTATATTCCCGGCGAAGGGCATAATTTACAGGAACACTCCATTGTTTTAATTCGGGGTGGGAGAGTAAAAGATCTTCCAGGTGTTCGCTATCATATTGTACGGGGAGTGTATGATACCAGCGGTGTTCAGGATCGTAATCAGAGCCGTTCAAAGTATGGCACAAAAAAGAAGGGTTCTTAAACTAATTAAAGAAAAGTAAGATATGTCTAGAAGAAATAGCGCGGAACAAAGGGTTGTGTTACCTGACCCTAAACATAAGAGTGTTTTGGCTGCAAAGTTTATCAATGGTTTGATGATGGGTGGTAAAAAAAGTGTTGCTGAAACAATATTTTACACTGCGTTGGATTTGATCGAACAGCAGACGAAAAAGAATGGTTTGGAAGTATTTGCGCAAGCTATTGAAAATGTTAAACCGATTCTGGAAGTAAGATCTCGCCGCGTTGGCGGTGCGACCTACCAGGTGCCGGTGGAGGTTCGTACAAACAGGAAACAAGCGCTTGCTTTGCGTTGGATTATTGGGTATGCGAAAGCACGGCCCGGTAAATCCATGGCCGAAAAATTGGCTGCGGAACTCACGGCTGCTGCTAATAAGGAAGGTGCTTCTATGAAAAAACGAGAAGACACTCATAAGATGGCAGAGGCTAACAAAGCATTCGCTCATTTTAGATGGTAGTCAATTTTTCATAATAATCATTATAGGGAAGAGTATTTTAAACTTCCCTTTTTCTTGTAACTTTAAATTGAGGTAATTGCAAGAGAAGTAATCGAAAGAAAAAGTATTCTTAGGTTGTTTCTCCGCGATAGAGAAATTGAGGTTTGCTCAATTTAGCTGGTGGAGTTTTTTTATGTCAAGTGATCAGAGATTAAGTAAAATTAGAAATATTGGTATTATGGCCCATATCGACGCGGGTAAGACGACTACGACCGAACGTATTCTTTTCTACGCTGGTAAGATTCATAGAATGGGAGAGGTACACGATGGCGCCGCAACGACAGATTGGATGGAGCAAGAAAAAGAAAGAGGTATTACCATTACCTCCGCTGCGATTACCTGCAATTGGGATAACCATCGCATAAACATTATTGATACACCCGGCCATGTTGACTTTACCGTGGAAGTTGAGCGTTCTCTTCGTGTGCTTGACGGTGCTGTGGCCTTGTTTTGTGCCGTCGGTGGCGTTGAACCACAATCCGAAACCGTTTGGCGTCAGGCCGATAAATATCATGTTCCGCGCATCGCCTTTATAAATAAGATGGATCGTGTCGGGGCAAGTTTTTATAACGCCATCGATATGATTAAAGAGCGTCTTGGCGCTAATGTTGTTCCACTGCAAATTCCCATTGGCGAAGGAGATATGTTCGCCGGGTTAATCGATCTAGTTAAAATGAAAGCGGTCATCTACAATGCGGATAATTTGGGTTTAACCTGGGAAGAAGTGGATATTCCGCACGACTTAGAAGAGAAAGCCAATGAATATAGAACTTTGCTGCTCGAATCTGTTTCCGAATATGATGATACACTTCTTGAGAAATATTTGGAAGGTGAGAAAATTGATGACGATGAAATCATCCGAGCTATAAGAAAGGCCACGATTGCCGTAAGTATTACTCCTGTCTTGTTGGGGTCGGCATTTAAGAATAAAGGTATACAGCGTTTGCTGGATGCTATCATCAGTCTGCTGCCGTCTCCAATGGATATCCCGGATATTGTCGGTCACCATCCAAAGACGGAGGAAATAATATCCAGAAAGCCCAGTTATGACGAGCCTTTTTCTGCGCTTGCTTTTAAGATTATGACAGACCCCTATGTGGGTAAATTGACCTATTTTCGAGTTTATTCTGGTTCAGCCACAGCCGGCTCGTATATTTTTAACGCGAACTCTAAAAAACGTGAGCGCCTCGGAAGAATTCTGATAATGAATGCAGACAAGCGTGAAGATATTAAAGATGTTGGCGCCGGAGATATAGTGGCAGCAGTTGGTCTGAAGAATACGAAAACCGGTGATACGCTTTGTGCCGAAAATAAACAAATTGTCTTAGAATCGATGAATTTTCCTGAACCGGTTATCGGTGTTGCGATTGAACCGAAGACGAAGTCAGATCAGGAAAAATTGGGAATTTCATTAAATAAGTTGGCGGAAGAAGACCCTACGTTCAAGGTAAAGTCGGACGAAGAGACAAGTCAAACAGTCATCTACGGCATGGGTGAACTGCATTTGGAAATTTTAGTGGATAGACTACTGAGAGAATTTAAAGTCGGAGCCAACATAGGTCGGCCGCAGGTTGCTTACAAAGAAGCGATTACGAAAAGCACCACAGCCGAAGGTAAGTTTGTGCGTCAAAGTGGTGGTAAAGGGCAGTATGGCCATGTGGTAATTGAGATGGAACCGGCAGAATCGGGTTCGGGATTTATTTTTGAAAATAAAATTGTCGGTGGCGTGATACCGCGTGAATACATTAAACCTGCCGCCGATGGTATGAAGGAAGCCATGTTGAATGGTGTTATTGCCGGCTATCCTTTGATCGATGTAAAAGTCAGGTTGATTGACGGTTCCTTTCATGATGTTGATTCTTCCGAAATCGCGTTTAAAGTGGCCGGTTCGATGGCTTTTAAAAATGGAGCCAAGAAAGCAGGTCCTGTTTTGATGGAACCGATTATGGATGTTGAAGTCGTGGTTCCTGAGGAATATCTTGGGGAAGTGATGGGCGACCTGAATAGTCGTCGCGGGAAAATCAGGGGTATCTTTCCCAGAAAAGATGCCCAGGTCGTGTCAGCTTCTGCTCCTTTAAGCGAAATGTTTGGCTACGCAACAACGCTGCGTTCTTTAACTCAGGGCAGGGCTATATTTACATTGCAATTTTCCAAATACGAAATTGCGCCGCAATCTGTAACAGAAAAAATCTTGGAAAAAGTAAATTCTATTTAAAATAATTATTGAAATTAAACCAACATATTAGCTGCATTTTTTTAAAAAGTGGAAAATATTTAACCCGGAGGTTTAACCATGGCGAAACAGAAATTTGAAAGAAATAAACCGCATGTTAACATTGGTACCATCGGTCACGTTGATCATGGCAAAACAACCTTGACATCTGCGATTACAATGACATTGAATAAAAAAGGTTTGGCGGATTATATGGAATTCGATTCCATTGATAACGCACCTGAGGAAAAGGCCCGTGGTATAACCATAGCAACAGCACATGTGGAATATGAAACGGAAAATCGTCACTATGCACACGTGGACTGCCCCGGTCATGCCGATTATGTGAAAAACATGATTACCGGCGCAGCTCAAATGGACGGTGCAATTCTGGTTGTTAGTGCTGCAGATGGTCCAATGCCACAAACCCGTGAACACATTCTTTTAGCCAGGCAAGTTGGGGTGCCGTATATCGTCGTTTTCTTGAATAAAGTTGATATGGTAGATGATCCGGAGCTTTTGGAATTAGTTGAACTTGAGATGCGTGATCTTCTCAATCAATATGATTTCCCTGGCGATGATATTCCCATCATTCAGGGTAGTGCGTTAAAAGCTCTTTCTAATCCGGATGATAAGGAAGCGACCAAACCCATTATGGAGCTTATGAAAGCCGTTGATGAATATATTCCCACACCACAACGTGATGTCGACAAGCCTTTCCTGATGCCTGTGGAAGATGTATTCAGCATTACAGGACGTGGCACTGTGGGTACCGGCAGGATTGATAGAGGTGTTGTTGAGACAGGCAATGAAGTTGAAATTATTGGGTTGGGGGCTAAACGTAAATCGGTTGTTACCGGTGTCGAAATGTTTAGAAAACTGCTTGATCGCGGAGAAGCCGGAGACAATGTTGGGTTGCTCCTCCGTGGTGTAGATAAAGATGAACTTGAAAGAGGAATGGTTGTTGCTAAACCGGGTTCAATTACACCGCACACCAAGTTTAAAGGCGAAGTCTATGTGTTGAAAAAAGAAGAAGGTGGACGTCATACCCCGTTCTTCAATGGCTATCGCCCGCAGTTCTACTTTCGAACCACCGACGTGACAGGCATTCTGAATCTCGATGAAGGTGTTGAAATGGTCATGCCTGGAGATAATGTAAATATGGAAGTAGAACTCATTGCACCAATTGCTATGGAAGAGGGACTGCGCTTTGCTATTCGTGAAGGTGGCAGAACGGTAGGTGCCGGAGTTGTGACCAAGATACTTGAGTAAAATATTATCGTTATTTCAAAGTGTAGTGGAGAAGGTCTGGTTTTAATCAAAAAAAACAGTTGTTTTAATTTAAATCGGAGTGATTTTTAAGTGGTAGGACAAAAAATAAGAATTAAGCTGAAGGCCTATGATCACAGGCTTATTGATAAATCAACTGATAAAATAATTAAGACCGCAAAAGCAACTGGTGCCGCGATATGCGGCCCTGTTCCTTTGCCCACAAGACGTTCTCTTTACACCGTATTGCGGTCACCACATGTTGATAAAAAATCAAGAGAACAATTTGAAACACGAATTCACAAACGTCTAATCGATATATTGAATTCGACATCAAAAACAGTGGATGCTTTAATGAAATTGGAGCTTCCTGCAGGCGTAGATGTGGAAATTAAAGTTTGACCTGTTTGTGCATGAATAGTGAAAGGTGAAAGCGAGCATGGCTGGCATAATAGGAAAAAAAATCGGGATGTCGAGGCTTTTTATGGGAAATGGCCGTTCAGTACCTGTGACGGTTATTGAAGCCGGTCCGTGTTCCGTAACTCAAATTAAAAGTAATGATGTTGACGGTTATGAAGCGGTTCAAATAGGCTTCGAGGAAAAGAAAGAAAAAAACACCCCAAAACCGGAGTTGAAACACTTTGCTAAAGCCGGAGTAACACCAAAAAAATATTTAAAAGAATTTAATAGCTTTGAAAATATATCTGAATTAAAGTTAGGTGATCAGATAACGGTTGAGCATTTCACTGAAGGTGAATGCGTAACAGTAACCGGTTGGTCTAAGGGGAAAGGATTCCAGGGGGTGGTCAAAAGACACGGTTTCGGAGGCGGGCCGAAGACACATGGACAGAGTGACAGGTTGCGGGCGCCTGGTTCGATTGGGCAGTCTTCCTGGCCTTCGAGGGTTTTCAAGGGGATGAAAATGGGTGGCCGAACGGGTGGAAAAAGGGCGACATTGCACGGTAAGAAGATCATGAGAATCATCCCGGACAAAAATATTCTAATGGTTGAGGGGACGGTTCCTGGTTCGGTTAACAGTTTAATTTTAATAAAAAATTGAGATGATGGAATTACAAGTTTATAAAAAAGACGGTTCTTTATCCGGTAATAAAGTAAAATTACCCGCACATGTATTTGGCATTGAGCCCAATGAACATGTGGTTTATCTGGCAGTGAAAACACAGCAAGCAAATTCCAGACAAGGTAATGCTGCAAGTAAAACACGAGCTATGGTTAGTGGTGGTGGTAGAAAACCATGGAAACAAAAAGGACGCGGTGCTGCACGTGCAGGATCGAACAGATCCCCGGTTTGGGTTGGCGGTGGTCGTGTTTTTGGTCCCCATCCACGCGACTATAACATGAAACTATCCAAAAAGGTAAAAAATCTGGCGAGAATTTCTGCTTACTCGGATAAAGCAAAACGTGAAAAAATAAAATTAATCGAGGATTTCAAATTAGATAATCCAAAAACAAAAGAATTAGTTCTTATTTTTAAATCGCTTGATTTATATAACGAGAAAATCCTGCTTTTGTTAAATGACTATGACGCAGACATTTTGCGGGCGGGGAAAAATATTCCTAAATTACAAATACGCGTTGCTACGTTCGAATCCACATACGATTTATTAAACTGCGAATGCGTCTTAATGCAGGAAGGCGTTGTAAAAAAAATATCAGGAGCTTTTAAAAAATGAAAACTCCGGAATCAATCTTACTTAGACCGATTTTGACTGAAAAAATGTTACATGCTCAGGAAGCAATGCAAAAATATGCGTTTGCAGTTTCCAGAACGGCTAATAAAATTGAAATAAAAGAGTCTGTAGAAAAAAAGTTTAATGTCCAGGTCAATGACGTGAGGACTATAAACGTAAAAGGCAAATTAAAGCGCATGAATACCAAGGGCGGTCTAACCCGCGGTAAGCGTTCGGACTGGAAGAAAGCGGTGGTTACGCTGAAAGAGGGTTTTTCAATTGATTTTTTTGAAAATCAGCAAGGATAATTGATAGATGGCAATTAAGACATTTAAACCGAAAACACCGGGGCAGCGACATAAGTCTGTTTTAACATTTGAAGAGATCACAAAAACAGAACCGGAAAAATCACTTCTCAGGCCGCTAAAAAAGTCGGGGGGGAGAAATAATGATGGTCATGTTACCCTGCGTTTCCGTGGCGGTGGCCATAAGCGAGCTTACCGTTTGATTGATTTTAGGCGAAAAAAACACGGTATACCGGCAAAAGTTGCGTCAATAGAATATGACCCTAATCGCAGTGCAAATATAGCGTTATTGCATTACGTCGATGGGGAAAAGAGATATATATTAGCTGCGCTGGGTTTGAAAGTCGGCGATATGTTGATGTCCGGTGAGACGTCTGAAATTAAAGTGGGAAATACGCTGCCTCTGGCGAAAATACCGCTTGGGACGAATGTTCATAATATTGAATTAAAAGAGGGCAAAGGTGGACAGCTTGCGCGGGGAGCCGGAACGTATGCACAATTAGTTGCCCGGGATGCTGGTTTTGCCCAATTAAAGTTACCCTCCGGAGAAGTTCGGTTAGTAAAAGAACGGTGTTATGCTACCATCGGCCAGGTTGGCAACGTAGACTACGAAAATGTTACAATTGGAAAAGCCGGGCGGTCAAGATGGTTAGGAAGACGTCCGCACGTGCGAGGTGTTGTCATGAATCCGGTGGATCACCCAATGGGCGGTGGTGAAGGAAAAAGTTCCGGTGGAAGACATCCTTGTTCCCCATGGGGTAAACCTGCAAAGGGCGGTAAAACAAGACGTAAGAAAAAATCCGATGATTATATTATTACAAAACGTAAAAAATAAGAATAGCGAGTAACCCTATGCCAAGATCAGTAAAAAAAGGTCCCTATGTGGATGAACGTCTCTTAAAAAAAATATCTGATTTAAACAAGACCAATCAGAAAAGAGTTTTGAAAACTTGGGCACGACGTTCAACGATTACTCCGGATTTTGTCGGTCATACTCTGGCCATTCACAATGGTAATAAATTTATTCCTGTTTATATTTCAGAGAATATGGTTGGACACAAGCTTGGTGAGTTTGCACCGACGAGAACATTTAGAGGCCATGGTGGGAAATCCTCTGAAAAATCCGCAAGAATGAGATAACCCTATTACGAGAAAAAAAAATGGAATCTAAAGCAATTGCAAGATATGTTAGGATGTCGCCGAGAAAAGTTAGACAAGTAGTGGATTTAGTCCGTGGTCATCAAGTAGATAATGCGATAAATATATTACATTTTACACATAAAGCCGCTGCATTACCTGTTGAAAAAACCTTACGCTCTGCAGTTGCAAACATGATGAATAATGACGAGACATCAAAAATTGATGCTGAAAAATTATTTATCAAAGAGGCCTTTGTTGACGGCGGGTTTACATTTAAAAGATTTCGCGCTGCTTCAATGGGAAGAGCAATGCGTATGAAACGTCCATCATGCAGCGTTACCATTGTTATCGCAACGACTGACGATAATAAAAATTAATTAAATGGAGAAGTAATTTGGGACAGAAAACGCATCCGATAGGCATAAGATTAGGTATTGTCAGAGATTGGGATTCTAATTGGTTCGATGAAAAGAAATTCTCTGAGAAATTGCAGGAGGATCTGATGTTGAGACGGTATATACGCCGGAGATTGCGCAATGCAGGGATTTCTGTAATTCAAATCGATCGCACTCCGAAGCGTATCACCTTGACGATCAACACAGCGAGACCAGGTATTGTTATTGGCAGAAAAGGTGCTGAAGTCGATAAATTGAAAGAGGAACTGCAACATTTGACTGAAAAGGATATTCAATTAAATGTTCATGAAATAAAAAAACCTGAACTTGATGCCTATTTAGTTGCTGAGAATATCGCCAATCAACTCGTCGCAAAAATTCCCTTTAAGCGGGTTATGAAAAAAGCTGTCATGAGCACGATGCGTATGGGAGCGGAGGGAGTGAGAATCGCCTGTGCCGGTCGCTTAGGTGGTGCTGAAATGGCCAGAAAGGAATCTTTTAAGGATGGACGCATTCCGCTGCATACTTTGAGAGCTGATATCGATTACGCTATTGCAACCGCACAAACACAATATGGAGCAATCGGAGTGAAGGTTTGGATATGTAAAGGTGAGGTCATAGGCTCTTAAGGAGAGAATAAATCATGTTAATGCCAAAACGAGTAAAATATCGGAAACTGCACCGCGGCCGCATGAAAGGTAAGGCAATCAGAGGCTCAAAGGTATCGTTTGGTGAATACGGCCTTAAAGTTCTGGCGCCGGGATGGATCACGGCGCGACAGATTGAAGCTGCTCGTGTCGCCATGACCCGCCACATTAAAAGAGGCGGGAAGGTGTGGATAAGAATATTTCCCGATAAACCTATTACGCAAAAACCGGCAGAGACCCGGATGGGAAAAGGAAAAGGGTCCCCGGAATATTGGGTAGCCGTAGTAAAACCAGGGAGAGTATTGTTTGAATTAAGCGGTGTTCCTGAAGACATAGCAAAGGAAGCGTTGAGATTGGCTTCTCACAAACTACCTTTGCCAACTAAATTTGTACGACAAAAAGACTTTGGTGATTAATTCTCATGAAAATGCAAGAAATAAATGATTTGGCGAAAGCGGAGATTGAATTGAGGCTTACTGATGCATTGGAAGAACTGTACAATTTAAGATTTCAACATGCCATGCATCAGTTAGATAACCCTATCCTATTGCGTGATCTAAAAAAGGATATCGCGCGATTAAAAACAGTGTTAAGGGAGTACGAGTTGAATATTCGTACGGTTGGTAAAGAAAATTAATCCAAACGAAAAGAAAAACATAATGGAAGCTAGAGGTAGAAGAAAAACGATTGTTGGTAAAGTTGTTTCCAATAAAATGGATAAGAGTGTTGTTGTTTCTGTTGAAAGACTTATTCGGCATTCTCTTTATAAAAAATATTTTAAAAAGACATCCAAGTTTACTGCACACGATGAAAACAACGAATGTGGTGTAGGTGACACTGTCAAGATTATGGAAACACGCCCTTTAAGTAAAATGAAAAGATGGCGGTTGATGGAAATTGTTGAAAAAGCAAAATAGGATTAAATTGCCGGAAAGAGGAAAAGATGATTCAACAATATACGAGATTAAGCGTTGCTGACAATACTGGTGCCAAAAGGGTGATGTGTATTTTAGTGCCGGGTGGCACAAAGCGAAAATATGCTTCCGTTGGTGATAAGATAGTGGTTTCAGTCAAGTCTGCTATTCCTGGAAGTGCCATAAAAAAAGGCGAAGTAAGTAAAGCCGTGGTTGTGCGCACCAGAAAGGAGATTCGCCGCAAAGATGGTTCTTATATCCGTTTCGACGAAAATGCCGCGGTGTTGATTAATGATCAGGATGAACCAAAAGGTACCCGTATTTTCGGTCCTGTTGCCAGAGAGCTAAGAGAAAAGCAATTTATGAAAATAGTGTCATTAGCGCCTGAGGTTTTATAATAGAAATAATTGTTTTGTGGAGTTTACGATGCATATCAAGAAAAATGATCAAGTAATCGTGTTAGCGGGGGAATATCGAGGCAAAAGAGGGAAAGTTCTCATGGTATTACCGACGCAAAATCGTGTTATAGTGGAAGGTATTAACTTTATTAGCAGGCATACAAAACCCTCTCAATCGTTACCGCAAGGAGGCATTATTAAAAAGGAAGCTCCGATTCATTTGTCTAATGTCATGCTCATAGATCCGAAAAGTAACGAGCCGACCAGAGTGCGTCATACTTATTTGGAGTCGGATGATAAGATGTCCAGAAGAAAAGTTAGAGTTGCAGTCAAAAGTGGTGAGATGATTCAAGAACAATCTTAGTATTAAATGAACATTCAATAAGAGTTGATAGAAATGGGCGAGTATATTCCAAGACTGATTACCGAGTACAAAGAGAAAATTGTACCACACATGATGAAGAAGTTCAATTATAAAAGTGTGATGCAAGTTCCCAAAGTTGAAAAAATTGTTTTGAATATGGGGGTTGGCGAAGCAAACAAGGATGCTAAATTGCTTGATAAAGCTGTCGAAGATCTCCAAACGATCGCCGGTCAAAAACCTATTGTTACGAAAGCGAAAAAGGCGATATCTAATTTTAAGATTAGAGAACAGAATAAAATTGGTTGCAAAGTTACCCTGCGGCGCTGGCAAATGTATGAATTTATGGACCGGTTAATCAATGTGGATATTCCAAGAATCAGAGATTTTAGAGGATTGTCAGATAAATCCTTTGATGGACGTGGAAATTATTCAATGGGGGTGAAGGAACAGATTATCTTTCCTGAAATTGATTATGACAAAATCGATCAAATTCGTGGATTGGATATAGCAATCGTAACCACCGCTCAAAGCGATGAAGAAGCTTTTGAACTTTTGACGGCGTTTGGGATGCCTTTTAAAAAGAAAAACTAATTTCAAATTGAGGAAATCACGTTGGCTAAGAAATCTTTAATCGCAAAACAAAAAAGAGAACCGAGGTTTAAAGTTCGAAAATACAACAGATGCTCGCGTTGTGGAAGACCAAGAGCTTATTTGAGAAAATTTGGAATCTGCAGAATTTGTTTTCGAGAATTATCTTTAGAAGGTAAAATCCCCGGCGTAACAAAAGCAAGCTGGTAAAAGTGAAGGAAAATATAATATGAGCATGTCAGATACAATTGCTGATTTTTTAACCCGCATACGCAATGCAGCAAAAGCAAAACATCATAAAGTTGATATACCCGCGTCTAATTTTAAGAAGCAAATTACTAAAATTCTTTTAAAGTACGGATACATTAAAAATTATATTCTAATCGATGACAAAAAGATCGGCCTGATTCGCATCTATTTGAAATATGATTCTGAAGGTGAAAGTGTGATTAAAGGGTTAAAAAGAATCAGTACGCCGGGCCTAAGAAAATATGTGAGCAGTAAAGAAATTCCGCGTGTGTATAATAATTTAGGAATAGCGATTATGTCGACACCAAAAGGCGTTATTTCAGATCGCGATGCAAAAAAAATTAATGTCGGCGGCGAGGTTGTATGCTATATTTGGTAAATCATAATTAGGAGATTGACGTGTCACGAGTCGGGAAAAATCCAATTGAAATTCCAAGCGGCGTAGAAATTAATATAAAAAAAACGAACGTTACGGTAAAAGGTCCACACGGGGAACTGTCGCGGGATATTCATCCGGATATAAAATTGAATATCAAAGACAACCAGCTTTATGTGGAAAGGCCGAATGATTCCAAGCAATTTCGGTCGCTTCATGGTTTGTATCGGAGCCTTTTAAACAATATGGTCGAGGGCGTCTTCAAAAAATTTGAGAAAAAGATGGAAATCGTCGGTGTCGGTTATCGTGCTGAGTTAAAGAATAGTCATCTTGTTATGCAATTAGGGTTTTCACACCCCATCGTGTTAGTGCCACCAGAAGGCATTGAATTGATAGTTGAGTCTCCGACCGCTATCACTGTAACAGGGGTCGATAAGGAAATCGTTGGGCAGGTTGCAGCGAAAATACGGTCTTTTAGACCACCCGAACCGTATAAGGGCAAGGGTATTAAATATAAAGATGAATATATTAGACGAAAAGCAGGTAAAACAGCCGCTTAATAAAAAAACAAGGTAGAAAGAATCACATGGCTGACAAAAACAAAGTTAAAGATTACAGACGTGCGCGAATAAAGAATCGCGTTAGAAAAAAAGTGTCTGGTACGAATGACCGGCCACGTTTAGCCGTTTTTAGAAGTACACGGAATATTTATGCCCAGTTAATCGACGATTCAAATCGGAAAACGCTTGCGGCGGTTTCGACACTTTCTCCAGCGTTAAAGACGGATCTGTCTGCGACGAAATCCAAAATCGAAGCAGCTAAAATTATAGGGAAAGAGATAGCCGCAAAAGCCAAGGAGTTAAAAATAGATACCGTGGTTTTTGATCGGGGTGTTTATCTTTATCATGGCCGGATAAAAGCTGTCGCTGAAGGTGCAAGAGAAAACGGATTAACTTTTTAGGCTGCAATTTAATCGAGGAGATTTAATTTTGAGAAAAGTCGTAAAAATAAATGCCAGTGAATTGGATTTGAAAGAACGGGTCATTCAAATTAACCGGGTTGCTAAAGTTGTAAAAGGTGGTCGCCGGTTTAGTTTCAATGCCATTATTGTTGTTGGAGACGGAAATGGTTTTGTCGGTACTGGCCTTGGCAAGGCGAACGAGGTTACCAGCGCCATTTCTAAAGGCTCTGAAAATGCAAAGAAAAATTTGATACGGGTACCAATTGTAAATGGGACAATTCCACATACCGTTAACGGTAAGTTTGGCGCCGGCAAAGTGTTTTTGAAACCTGCATCTCCCGGCACAGGCGTCATCGCCGGCGGGGCGATGAGAGCGATTATTGAAGCTGCAGGCATCCAGAATATTCTGACGAAATCCATCGGCTCGGCGAATTCTCATAATGTTGTGAAAGCAACCATGCAGGCATTGATGAACCTGATGGACGTTTCATCCGTAGCTAGTCGCCGCGGAATTTCAGTTCACGAAGTTTTTAATTTAACGACAATATAGAAATACGTCATGGCAAAGAAGAAACAACTAAAAATTACCCAGGTCAGAAGTATCATTGACAGTCATTTTAAGCAGAAAAGAACCATTCATGCATTAGGATTGAAACGGATCAATCATTCAGTGGTGCATGATGAAACCCCGCAGATAATGGGGATGATCAACAAAGTTAGTCATCTTGTTAAAGTTGAAACTATATAGAATTTGAGGATAAACTATGGATTTAGGGTCATTAAAACCTGCTGAGGGATCTGTACGTAAAAAAAAGCGTATCGGGCGAGGTCAGGCTTCCGGCACCGGTGGAACTGCCGGGAAAGGTCATAAAGGACAGAGGTCTCGGGCCGGTTCAAAAATCAGACCATGGTTTGAAGGCGGTCAAATGCCTTTACAGCGCAGAGTCCCAAAACGGGGCTTTACCAACATTTTTCGTAAAGAATTTCAAATTGTGAATGTTAAAGATTTGGATAGATTGAAAGATAGCAAAACCGTTAATCCGGAAGCGTTATACGAATCAGGTTTGATTAAGAAAAAGAATGTGAAAGTCAAAATATTGGGTCATGGCGATCTCAGCGTCGCTTTAGAAGTTTCAGCACACGCATTTAGTGGTTCCGCAAAGGAAAAGATCGAAAAAGCAGGCGGGAAGGCGAATGTATTATGATTAAGAGCTTTCAGAGTATATTTAAAATTCCTGAATTAAAGCAAAGAATTCTCTTCACATTTTTGATTCTGGTGGTTTATCGAATTGGCGGTCATGTGCCGATTCCGAGCGTCAATAGTGAAGCTCTGATAGCGTTCTTTAATGAAGCGAGCCAGGGAAGGGGATTGTTGAGTTTGTATGATATGTTTGCCGGAGGCGCTTTCAGGCGGGCAACTGTTTTCGCATTAGGTATTATGCCTTACATTTCTGCTTCAATCATTATTCAGTTGCTTGGTGCTGTGGTTCCCTATTTTCAAAAATTACAGAAAGAGGGACAGGAAGGCCATAAAAAAATTACGCAATATACGAGGTATGGAACGGTTTTATTATCTGCAATGCAGGCCTATGGTGTAAGTATCTTTCTGGAAAATATTCATACAAATGCGAATGTGGCGGTCGTACCGTTTCCAGGTTGGGGGTTTCGTCTTTTAACCATGGTCACCCTATCTGCCGGAACGGTTTTAATTATGTGGCTTGGTGAGCAAATTGATGACCGAGGAATTGGTAATGGTATCTCTCTAATCATATTTATTGGTATCATTGCCAGGTTTCCCAATGCTCTTCTGGATGAATTCCAGCAGATCACCGGCGGTAATCGGGCGATTTTGACGGAAGTGTTTTTGTTTGGTCTGATGGTTTTGACTATTGCGGCAGTCGTGGCTCTGACGCAGGGGACACGTAAAATACCGGTACAATATGCGAAACGCGTCGTCGGAAGAAAAATTTACGGTGGACAGAGTACACATATTCCGATGCGTGTGAACACAGCGGGTGTGATGCCTATTATTTTTGCTCAATCTATCATGTTTGTACCGCAAACGGTTTTAAGTTTTTTCCCTAACAGCGAGGCGATGAATTCAATCGCCCAGTACTTCGATTTTCAATCGATTGTTTACTGGTTAATTTATGGTACGCTCATTGTATTCTTTACTTATTTTTATACCGCGATTGCGTTTAATCCGGTAGATGTTGCAGATAATATGAAGAAGCACGGCGGTTTTATTCCAGGTGTACGACCGGGGAAGAAAACGGCTGAATTCATCGATAATATATTGACGAAAATAACGTTGCCAGGTTCAATTGCATTGGCGGTTATTGCGGTTTTCCCTTATATTATTACCCGCTTTGTAAATGTTTCATTTAATTTTGCTTCATTTTTTGGCGGCACATCTTTGTTGATCATAGTGGGAGTGGCCTTAGATACGTTGCAGCAAATCGAATCTCATTTGCTCATGCGACACTATGACGGGTTTATGAGAGGAAGTGGAAAAATCAGAGGTAGAAGAAGGATGTAATGCGGATCTATCGGCCAGAAATGTAACGCATTAAATTCAATAAATGATTAATATCAGAACTAAAAGGGAAATTGATTTAATTCGGGAAAGTTGTAAAATCGTTGCAGAGACATTTGTTTTTGTTCGTAATCTGGTGGAGCCAGGAATTACAACCGAAGAATTGGATAAGGAAATAGAGAGGTTTATTCTGTCGAAACATGCAAAACCTGCGTTCAAAGGATATAACGGTTTTCCAGCAAGTTCTTGTATCTCAATCGATAATGAAGTCGTACACGGTATCCCGGGAAATAGGGTGGTAGAAACGGGGCAGATTGTGGGTGTAGATATTGGCGCTGAATATGAAGGGTTTTTTGGAGATTCTGCGGAGACCTTTGCCGTAGGAAAAATCTCTCCTGAAAAGCAGCACCTGATGGATGTTACGTTGGAATCTCTTATGGATGGCATAAAAGAAGCAAAAGCAGGAGCAAGATTGTCAAATATATCCCACGCAATTCAAACGACGGTAGAAAAAGAAAACTATTCCGTTGTTAAAGAGCTGGTTGGCCATGGTATCGGAAAACGGCTGCATGAAGACCCGCAGATACCAAATTACGGGCCGCCAAACAGGGGACCTCGTTTAAGACCCGGCATGGTTTTGGCGATAGAACCAATGGTTAATCTTGGTAGTTACCGGGTTAAGACATTAAATGATAATTGGACGGTTGTTACAGAGGATGATGCGCCTTCAGCACATTTTGAGCATACAATAGTCATTACGAACAATGGTCCTGAAATACTAACATTGAGAAACTAATTTATGGCAAAAGAAGAGCCAATTAAAGTTGATGGAACAATTATGGAAACATTACCCAATGCCACTTTTAGAGTGGAACTGGAAAATGGACATAAAGTGCTGGCACATATTTCCGGAAAAATGCGGATGCATTTTATTAAGATTTTACCCGGAGATAAAGTAACATTGGAACTTTCACCCTATGATCTCAGTCGTGGAAGAATTATTTATCGTTATAAATAAGGTGCAACATGAAAGTCAGATCATCTTTAAAAAAAATGTGTGATAATTGTAAAATTATCCGACGAAAAGGGCGAGTATTCGTGATTTGTAAAAACCCAAGGCATAAACAACGTCAGGGGTAATTAATCTCTGGGAAATAACTATTATATATTGATGGAGGTAAGAGTTGGCTAGAATTTCCGGCGTAGATTTACCAAAAGAGAAAAGAGTCGAAATTGGATTGACTTATATTTATGGCATTGGTCTATCTACATCTCAAAAGATTCTTGCGGCTGCGGCTGTAAGTCCTGACGTTCGGGTTAAAGATTTAACCAGTGAGCAAATCACAAAAATCAGAAATGTTATTACGAAGGATATCAAAGTTGAAGGAGCACTAAGAACTGAAGTAACCATGAATATCAAGCGACTCATGGATATCGGTTGTTATCGTGGTCTGAGACACCGCAGAGGGTTGCCTGCCCGCGGACAGAGAACGCATACCAATGCAAGAACCAGGCGGGGACGAAGAGCCGCCGTTGGTGGAAAAAAGAAATAATATAACATAGGGTTACAATAAATGGCCAAAAGACAGAAAGTAAAAAAGAAAGAAAAAGTCGAACCTAATGGTGTTGCGCATATAAAGGCAACTTTTAATAACACAATTATAACCTTAAGTGATCAGTACGGGAACGTAATTTCCTGGGCTTCCGCTGGAAAAATCGGGTTTAAAGGTTCAAGGAAAAGTACGCCTTTTGCGGCGCAATTATCCGCCGAATCTGCTGCCAAAGAGGCGATGGATCGCGGATTGCAACGTGTCGAAGTACTTATAAAAGGCCCTGGTTCTGGTCGTGAATCGGCAGTACGTTCGTTACAAGCAGCGGGTTTGGAAATTACTGCAATCAAAGATGTGACTCCAATACCGCATAATGGTTGCCGTCCGCCTAAGAGACGCAGAGTTTAACTTATTTTTGGAGGAAATACGATAAATGGCAAGATATATTGGACCTGTTTGTAAACTTTGCCGCCGTGAGGAACAAAAACTTTTTTTAAAGGGCGCTAAATGTATATCTCCAAAATGTCCTTTGGAAAAAAAATCATATCCTCCGGGCCAGCATGGCACGCGGCGTCGGTTTAAGCAATCCGAGTATGGAATTCAGTTGCGTGAAAAACAGAAATTAAGACGAATGTACGGTTTGTTGGAAGTACAATTCAGGAACTATTTTGAAAAAGCTGAGAGACAAAAGGGCATTACCAGTGAAATCTTATTGCAGCTTTTAGAGCGAAGGCTTGATAATGTCGTTTATAGATTAGGGTTTGCGCCATCGCGAAATGCAGCCAGGCAGTTGGTTTTACATCGTCATTTTTTAGTAAATGACAGACTGGTGAACATACCGTCCTATTCACTAAAACCCGGTGATGTGATTTCTGTGAAAGAAAAGAGCAAGAAGCTTGATATTGTTCATGAATCCATGAGAAAAATACGTGAAGGCAAGCTCGTTCCCTGGCTCGATTTGGATAAAGCCGGTATGAAAGGGACTTTAATGAATATACCTGCAAGGGCAGATTTACAGTTAGATATAAATGAATCTTTGATCGTAGAGTTATATTCAAAATAAATTATTAACCTGGTTAATTCCTGGAGAAATTAAAGTATGAATTGGCCCAATTTACAAATGCCAGATAATTTAGAAATAGATGAAAATAGTTATACCAGCACTTTTGCGAGATTTACGTTACAACCACTGGAGAGAGGATTTGGTTCAACCATTGGAAATTCTCTAAGAAGAATATTGCTGTCGTCGCTACCCGGTGCAGCAATTTCCGCGATACGTGTTGATGGAGTGCTGCATGAATTTTCCACGATACCCGGCGTCGTTGAAGATGTAGCTGATATCATTTTGAATTTAAAAAATGTCCGGTTTAAATTGCTGGCAAAAAAACCTGAAAAGGTGACCATTAATTTAAAGGGACCTGGTACGTTCAATGCCGGTCAAATTCAAAATGGGACGACAGAATTTGAAGTATTAAATCCGGATTGGCACATTGCAACATTAAATGAGGATGCAGATTTCGCTATCGAATTGAAAATATCCCGCGGACATGGTTATGTTCCATCTGAGGAAAACAAGCAGCCGGACCAACCTATCGGAACTGTGCCAATTGATGCGATTTATACACCGGTAAAAAATGTCTCATATCGGGTTGAGAATACTCGTGTCGGACATAGAATTGATTACGAGAAACTCATCATGGAAGTGAAAACCGATGGTAGTGTAACCCCTGACGATGCCTTGACTTATGCGGCGAAAATATTGAAAGATCATATTCAGTTGTTTATCAACTTTGATATCGAACCCGAAGAAGAAGAGCCTATCGAAGTTGATGAAGAAGTGCTCAGAATACGAAAACTGCTGAAAATGCCAGTTGATGAGTTGGAGTTGTCTGTACGATCCTATAATTGTCTCATGGCTGCAAATATTAAGACAATTGGGGATTTGGTCAAACGTGATGAACAGGAAATGTTGAAATTTCGAAATTTCGGCCGGAAATCTTTACAAGAACTAAATAAAATATTAGAAGAGAAAAGTATTCACTTCGGAATGGACACCGAAAAGTATTTGAAGGGTGACACTGAATAAAAGGTAGAGTAGAAAAATGCGTCATAGAAAAGATAATAAAAAGTTAGGTAGAACCGTTAGCCATCGAAAAGCGTTAATTTCAAATATGGCAACCTCTTTGTTTGAGCATAAACAAATTAAAACGACAACGACTAAAGCAAAAGAAATCAGACGCGCCGTAGATAAACTGATTACCTTCGCAAAGAGTGGGTCCTTGGCTGATCGTCGTCAAATTTTAAGGATAATTCGCGATAAGAAAGTTGTGAAAAATATATTTGATGAAATTGCACCTACCTATCAAAAAAGGGATGGTGGTTATACAAGAGTAGTAAAACTCGGGCGCAGGCGCGGTGATGGGGCTGAAATGGCGATTTTGGAATTAGTCGGTTTTGAAGGTGCTGTGTTGGAACGGACCAAAGCCCGTGCCGAGGATAAAGCGCAAAAGGCCTCTGAAAAAGCAAAGGAAGAAAAATCGAAAGAATAACAGACTTTTGTAGTAAATTGTGCGTGGAAAATTTTGTAGCCGATTGTTTAGTATTTAGCAGTCGGCTTTTTTCTTCTGTTAAAATGATTGTAGGAAGAAAATAGAACACAACGGGAACTTATTTGTTAAAAAAAAGTACGAAAAAAAGCGCCCAATGCAAATTCCCCTTAAATCGAAATTATTATGTCATGTGAATTGTAAAGGTTTGATATTTATTATGAAAGATGGTCATTTTAAAAAATATTATCTGCTTATTTTTACTTTAGTCGCCCTGTTCTTATCAAATTGTAAAAGCGACAAAGCAATCCAGGGCTTTGAACTGGCAGATAAGGATGTCCGTGGTACTATTAAAAGTTTAACATTGAAACAGCTCAATGTCGAATCGACATTCAGTGATACTGTTGCCAACAGCGGATTTAGTTCATTATTACTTTTAGGTGAGTTTGATAATATCTCTTCGCAACTACTGTTAAAATTTCAGGCCATACCAGACTCCGGCAATATATCGCGTGTAACACTCGTATTGACCACCAGCGATCTTCTGAGTGATGCATCAGAAAACAGTGTGTTTACAACGCAGGTGCATGCGGTTACATCTGAGTGGGAAGAAAATCAAGTAACAGCGGCATCCTTTAATAACGCATTCAGCAGTGAAAGTATTGCCTCTGCAGAAATTCAACCCATTAGTAAGGTGGTCGTTGGCGTTGATACGTCAGGAGCGGATATAACGGCTGCTGAACAAGTTCGATTTGAATTTAATGCCAGCGGGATTGACCTTGTTAATAGCTGGATCGATACGAGTATGAACAAAAATTACGGTGTCCTCATCAATTTTCAAGGTAGCCGTTTTATAAAAGAATTTTTTTCACGTACAAACCTTTCCAATCAACCAAAATTAGAAATAGAAACCTTCAATGGCACAAAGAGGGATACGGTTACTGTAACTGCTTCGCAGGATGCATTTATTGCTGAAAAATTATTTGAACCACCCGCGGGCCCCCTCTATGTAGATGACCTGTTTAGTCACCAAACAGTTTTGGAATTCGACCTGTCATCAATTTCCAAAGAATCTACCATTAATAACGCGAGTTTTAAAATGACGATAGATTCTCAAAATACCATTTTAAATGAAACAACAACGATATTACAGATCGTCAGATTAAAGAAAGAGTTTGTACCGTTAAAAACGTTTACAATTGATTCGTCTTTTGTTCCCCTTGTGGTTTCTGTAAAGAGGTCAGATGAAGAAATTTCGGTACCTATACGTTTTTTGCTGCAAGGGTGGGTTTTGCAGGTCCTTGATAATTTTGGGTTTATTATTCGGACTGCAGGACCCGGACGGGATGCAAACCGATTAGCCTTTTATTCAAGCAACTTGAATCCGGAAAAATCACCGCGAATTGAAGCTGATTTTACTGTTGCTCCGACAAATTGAAATGATTAAAATTGGATGTTAAATTATGAGAAAAAGAATTGCTGTAAATATTTTATTATTCGTAGTCGGTTTCAGTTTTCCCGTACAGTCACAATCATTTTACTCTGCAAAGGGGATTGGCCTTGTGGACTATTTTGTCAGTGGGAGAAGTGAGGGAATGGGTGGGGTTGGACTGGCATTAGTTGACCGGATGACCCTTAATTATATGAACCCCGCGGCGTTAGCTGAACTATCCCTTGCCTATATTTCCGGTAATTTTGTTCACCAGGGTGTTGATCTCAGAGGCTCGGTCCAGGATGCCTCCCTTTCTAATACCAGCGTAGGCGGATTGCAATTTGCAATACCACTAAAAAGCGGACGAGTATCTCTTGCGGTCGGCTTGCAACAGTTTAGTACTATTGAATATGAATTTTCCGATGCCAATGTTCTCGGAGAGCATGCGTTCACAGAAATTGTAAATGGCGATGGTGGTGTAAATTCCGCCTTTTTAACTTTCGCGGTGAAACCAACAAACAAGTTGTATGTTGGCATATCTGGTATTTACCATTTTGGGGTTTTAAGAAATAAATGGCGTGTTCTTTTTGATTCCGCTAATTTTAGAAATACACAGGATGAGGTGTCAAGAAGTTTTACTGAAGGAAGTTTCCGCCTTGGATTGATTTATAAATTGAAATCAAATTGGACCATCGGCGGCGTCTATTCACCATCTGTTACGTTAGACACCAAACAGGCCTTAGAATTAGAGAATGGATTTCGTCTTACTGATTTAGCGAATAAAGACTTCAAACTTCCGGTTACTTATGGATTTGGAACGTCTTTTCTTTTGGATGAAAGGTTGTTATTGGGGCTGGATTACTACACACAAAAGTGGAGTTCTGTAAAGCAGAACGGATATGTAAATGATAGTTACAGAATTGCGTTTGGATTTGAATATGCTGCTAAGAGGAAACTCCATATGTCTTTCTTTAAAAAGGTTGCCCTGCGCGCCGGGGTCTATTATCAGGATATTGGTTTGGAGCAACCTGTGGGAGAACGGGTGACTGAACTTTTTGGCACGCTCGGGCTTGGGCTGCCAATTAAATGGTCTGCCGGAAGGTTGGATTTAGCATTGGAATTCGGGAAAAGAGGGTCAACCCCCAACAATCCAATAAAAGAAACTATTGTCAAATTCACCGGTACGATCACCGCCGGACAAAAATGGTTCTTCCGGGGTGTGAGAAGATAAATGAATTTGAACAATTTACTTGCATTTTATACAAAAAATTAATAAAGTTTTTATTGGTTTTATACTGACGAGTCGAACGTTTCTGTGCTGTATCTAGTTTTCTAATTGTATTGATTTTTTGAGAGGTTAACTCTGTGAAGAACATGAACAGGTTGTTTAAATTTAGTGGTCTTTTTTTATGTGCTTTATTTTTATTTTTTAGTTTTGCAGCAACTGATTTAAGTGCCAAGAAAAAAAAGAAAAAAGATAAAAATAAAAGCAGTGAAGTGGACCAGCAAGCGGCCCAAAAAAAATACCAATTTGAATTAGTGAAAAGTTGGAGTTTTGGCTGGGAAAATTATAAGAACAAACAATACGACAGTGCAAAGAAACATTTTTGGCATCTCGTGAAAATAGATACCGTCAAGCGTTTCCCAAAAGTTTATCGGTATTTAGGGGATAGTTATCTGAAAATAAATGAACCGGACAGTGCTCAGATGGTCTTCGAGATGGGGATTACGAAATTTCCTGAAGATGCTCATTTACATCGAATGGTGGGATTTCTTAAGGCACAGCGGGAACAGATTGACGAGGCGATTGTACAGTATGAAACCGTTGTTAAATTAGAGCCCGACAGCAAGAATGATTGGAAACAACTGGCTGCATTATATGTTAGGGCAAACCGTATCGATGATGCTATTTCTGCCTACGATACGGTTCTGAAACTCGATCCGAATGATTTGGAATCTCAGAAAAATCAATCAACACTCATTACCTCCACTGGCGACGTTCAGGGGGCCATTGATTCAAAATTAAAGATTGCCAAGACTGATTCCCAAAACACTCAGGTTCGTTTTGAATTAGGCAATATGTATTTCAATCAGGGAGAGTATGAAAATGCTATTAAATGGTTTCAAAAGTATCTGACCCTTTCTCCGAATGATGTGAGCGCGTTAGAAAAGATTGGTGCTTCGTATGAAAGATTGGAAAAGACTCGGGACGCTCTGAAAACCTATAAAGCAATTTTGAAAATAGAACCGGAAAATAAAAAAGCGATGTGTGATATTAGCCGCAGCTATAAAGAGTTAAAAAATTATGCCAGCGCCAGAGCGTATGCTAAAAAGGCGTTGGCTGTCGATCGCAATTTCGGCTTAGGGTGGATTGCGCTGGGAGAAGCTTATGAAGCTTCAGCAGATAATTGTGTTAAATCAAAAAATGAAAAAGTAGAGTTTAATGACAAATTGGTTTATGAATTAGCGGCTGCTCAATATAAAAAGGCATTAAAGGATTTGGAGTTCAGGCAGGAAGCAGAAAGACATCTGAGCTTTTTGGAAGGCGTGCTGCCTACGAGTGAAGATAAATTTATGCATAAGAGCACAAAAAAAGCCAGCGGTACGTGTTACAATTGGATTTATTAATCTTTGCGTCGAGAATTTATTTGAATAGGACATGAATTGAAGCATATTCAACGTACTGATCCCGAAATATATAAGGCGATAGCAGACGAGATTGAACGCCAAAATACGAAGCTGGAATTAATAGCATCTGAAAATTTTGTTAGCCGCGCTGTACTGGAAGCCGCTGGTCAGGTGATGACCAATAAATACGCTGAAGGATATCCGCATAAACGCTATTATGGCGGATGCGAATTTGTGGATATCGCTGAGGATTTAGCGCGGGAGAGAGCGAAAAAATTATTTAATGCGGAGCATGTTAACGTACAGCCGCATTCCGGTTCCAGTGCAAATCTCGCCGCATATTTTTCCCTGCTGGATCCAGGGGAGAAGATTTTGGGAATGAATTTAGCCCACGGTGGGCACTTAACTCATGGCAGTCCGGTGAACTTTTCCGGCAGAATATTTAATGTTGTTTTTTATGGCGTGGAGGAAAGCACCGGCACTATTAATATGGATGATGTTGCTGCTATTGCGCAAAAGGAAAAACCAAAATTAATCATTACGGGTGCAAGTGCTTACTCCAGAAAGATTGACTATGCCCGATTTCGTGAAATTGCCGATAGTGTCGATGCCTATCTCGTATCTGATATTGCTCATCCTGCCGGGTTGATGGCTGTAGGATTGATCCCGAGCCCATTGTCTCATTGTCATCTGGTCACGACAACCACCCATAAAACTCTCCGTGGGCCGCGGGGAGGAATGATACTGATTGGCAAGAATGGGGAAAATGACCGCGGTATTTCAACTCCAAAAGGTCGTGTAAAACTCTGGTCTGAAGTTGTGGATTCAAATGTTTTTCCAGGTTTTCAGGGTGGCCCTTTGATGCATATTATTGCGGCTAAGGCGGTCGCTTTTCATGAAGCGTTACAACCCGATTTTAAAGTGTATTGTACGCAAATCATCAAAAATGCTCAGGCTCTCGCCGGAAAATTGCTGAATATGGGATATAATATTGTATCCAATGGTACAGACACACATTTATTTCTGGTGGATCTGCGTAATAAAAGCCTAACCGGGAAAGAGGCCGAGGCATGTCTTGAAAAAGCGGGAATTACCGTCAATAAAAATATGGTGCCGTTTGATAATCAAAGTCCGTTTGTTACCAGCGGCATTCGCATCGGTACGCCTGCTTTAACAACCAGAGGGATGAAGGAGCGTGAGATGGAAGAAGTTGCATTTCTGATCGATAAAATTCTTTCTGATATTCATAATGAATCGACGCTGAAATTAGTGCAATCACAGGTTGGAGATTTGTGTTCAAGATTTCCGCTGTATGATTTTTCGTAAATAAGATGCGTTGCCCATATTGTAAATACGAAGATAGTAAAGTTATCGATTCCCGAGCGAGCAGTGAGGGAAGAGTCGTTCGCAGAAGAAGAGAATGCCTGCGGTGTGAACGGAGATTCACAACAAAAGAATACGTTGAAGAATCTCCGTTGATGGTTGTAAAAGCAGATGGGCGACGAGAAATCTATGATCAGGAAAAACTCAGGATGAGCCTGCGAATCGCATGCAATAAACGTCCCATCCCAACAGCCGAAATTGACAAAATTGTCGGCAGCATCGAGGGGAAGTTGCGGGATATCTCTCAGGATGAGATTTCGTCTATGAAAATTGGTGAGTTCGTCATGTTGCACCTGCGAGAGGTAGATGATGTGGCCTATGTTCGTTTCGCTTCCGTTTACCGTAATTTTCAGGACAAAGAAGAATTCTTGAGCGAACTGGAGGAATTAAAGAGTACTCGATAAAAGTGATATAACCGATTTCTTATAACCGGTGCAGATAGATGGGCAGGAAATATTGTCGCTATCTGCTTTTTTGTGTTGGAAAGGTTTAAATATGCTTTCAAAAATGAGCACCGCTGATAGAGAAATGCCGTTTTTAGATCATCTTGAGGAATTAAGGTGGCGCTTGATTAAATCAATCTTGGTTGTGGTTGCTGCTGCAATAGTTGTCTATTTTTTTTCGGACACAGTACTTAACCTGCTGATTCACCCCTATAATACCGCCGCCGCTCAGCTTGATAAGGGACACGTGCAAAAACTGATTTTTTTGACCCCAACGGGCGGATTTATGATTCGCATTAAACTGTCAGCTTTTGCAGGAATTATCTTTGCTATTCCGGTCATTTTCTATCAATTCTGGCAGTTTGTGGTTCCGGGGTTAATGGAGAAAGAAAAAAAATATGTTCCTTTAGTGGTCTTTTTCTCAACACTTTGTTTTCTATTAGGAGCATTTTTTTGCTATTTTGTCGTTCTGCGTTTCGGTTTGAAATTCCTCTTAAGCTTTGAAACGGCTGATATGGTTGCAACGATTTCAATAAATGAATATTTACAGTTTGTAACCATGTTGATCTTTGTTTTTGGTTTAATTTTTGAACTACCGATATTAGCATTCTTTCTAACGACAATAGGCTTATTAACACCTGCTTTTTTAAGACATTACCGTAGACACGGCATTGTCATTATGGTTATTCTTTCGGCTGTAATAACTCCCCCGGACATTTTTACGCAATTATTTTTGGCAGGTCCGTTAATTTTACTTTATGAAATCAGTATTTTAGTCTCTTCTATCACTTTAAAAGGAAAGGCTAAGAAGGAAAACACGGACGAAACTGATGTTGCCGAAGCCACGGAATAGATGGTATAAGGAAGGAACAACTGATGTCAATTAAGGCAGATCGCTGGATACAGGAAATGGCAAAAGAGAAAGCAATGATTTCACCATTTGTGGAAAAACAAATGCGCGAGAATGTTATTTCGTATGGCTTGTCATCTTACGGGTATGATGTTAGAATAGCAGATGAATACAAAATATTTACCAACTTGAACTCCACGACTGTGGATCCGAAATTGTTTGATCCACAATCTTTTGTGGATTTTAAAGGCCCAATATGTGTTATCCCGCCAAATTCTTTCGCTCTTGGCAGAACAGTAGAGTATTTTAAGATTCCAAGACAGATTATGACGATTTGTGTCGGGAAATCCACCTATGCCCGTTGTGGGATCATTACCAATGTAACACCGCTCGAACCCGGATGGGAGGGGTTTGTTACCTTGGAAATTTCCAATACAACTCCACTTCCTGCAAAAATATATTCAAATGAAGGAATCGCGCAATTATTGTTTTTTGAAAGTGATGAAGCGTGCCTGGCTTCTTATGCAGATAAACAGGGGAAATACCAGGGGCAAACAGGTGTAACTTTACCTAAAGTATAAATATGTCAAATAATTCAGCATCTGCAGACCTGCATATTCATACCAACTATTCCGACGGTTATCATTCCCCGCAGGAAATCATTGAAAAAGTAAAAACTCTCGGTCTGAAAGCCATTGCTATTACGGATCACGATAATGTCGTGGCAATCAGTGAAGCTAAAGAATTTGGTAAGAGCGCTGGTGTGGAAGTGCTTTCTGGTATTGAACTTAGTGTGAGCTATAGAAATTATGATTTACATTTATTGGGATACTGTTTTGATGAAACGAACGCGGATTTAGTCTCTTCGTTAAATCTATTCAATGAAGAAAGGACAAAGCGTGCTGAAAAAATTGTTCAGAAACTTACAAAATTGGGCATGCCGATTTCTTTTAATGCAGTGTTGCAAAAAGCTGGACATGGAACCGTTGGAAGACCTCATATAGCCAATGTCCTCATAGATGATCAATTTGTCTATTCTTTCCAGGAAGCTTTTAATCGATATTTAGGAACGGGAAAACCCGCGAATGTGGACAAATACAAATTAAAAATAGATGATGCGATTCGACTGATAAAAAATGCCGGTGGCATCTGTTCGGTGGCTCACCCTGGTATTCAATTGCAGAATGACGATTTAATACAATTAATAAAGAACGGCGTTCAGGGAATTGAGGTTATCCATCCGAAGCATTCACAGGAAGCAACACAATATTATCGGAAATTAGTCGAGGAGAATAATCTGGTGGAAACCGGTGGTTCCGATTTTCATGGAGGGCATAAAGGGAGCGAAGCACTTGGAAAATATAATATACCGTACTCTGATGTTATAAAAATTAAAGAAATAAGTGGAATATAAGTTCTGCTGATTTGAAAGAGGATAGGTATGATTGTTGAGCGTTTAGAGGTTGGCGCTTTTGCTGAGAATTGCTATATTGTGGGTTGCAAAAGTACAAAAGAAGGTGTCATTATCGATCCCGGTGATGAGATCGATCGCATTTTGAAAAGGCTTGCTGCGGTACAGTTACAAATAAAATATATTTTAATAACGCACGCCCACCTTGACCACATAAAAGAGCTCAAAGTGATGCAAGAGAAAATACCTGTACCTACATTGATGAATAAGAAGGATGAATTTCTGTTGGAAAATCTTCCTGCGCAGGCATCGGCTTTTGGATTGAGCTGTTCAGGAATCCCCCAAATTGATCGATATATTCAAGAGGGGGATACGGTTCAATTTGGAAATATCAAATTTAACATTTTGGAAACTCCCGGACATTCACCCGGTAGTGTAACATTTTATACAAATGATTGTGCTTTTGTCGGTGATGTATTGTTTGCCGGGTCAATCGGCAGAACTGATTTGCCGGGAGGAAATTATGATATTTTGATTGATTCAATAAAGCATAAACTTGTTCCGCTTGGAGATAATCTTCAGATTTTCCCCGGACATGGGCCGAGTACTAACATAAGCATTGAAAAAACAACAAATCCATTTTTAATGCAGAGTTGATTAAAAAGTGTAACAAACTTATGGAAGAGAAAATGATAACACTCAAACAAGTTAAACAGGATCCACAAATACAGGCTTATATCAAAAGAGCAGATGAATATCTGGCGGTGATGGGATACACCGAACATGGAACTCGACACTGCGGCCTGGTAGCAAAGCGTGCATATAGTATGCTCAAGGATTTAGGTGTGCCGGATCGTGAAGCGGAGCTCTCTGCTATTGCCAGCTATTTGCATGATATAGGGAATGTCATTAATCGTAACAATCATCCTTATTCGGGTGCTGTTTTAGCACATACGTTGTTAAGAGATATGGGTATGGACATCCATGAAATCACCCAAATCGTGGCCGCTATTGGTAACCATGACGATGATGGTTGGGAACCTGTGAGTCGAATTGCTGCGGGCTTGATCATTGCAGATAAATCGGATGTCCATCGATCCAGAGTCCGGAACCCGGATATGATTCGGTTTGACATTCACGACCGAGTCAACTATGCTGTGGACAAATCGATTCTTGATGTAAATACCGAAAAAAAAACCATCACGCTGAGATTAACCATCGATCAAAAAATCTCTTCTGTGATGGAGTATTTCGAGATTTTCTTGAATCGTATGTTATACTGTAAACGTGCAGCACATTTCCTCAGGACACAGTTTAGTTTGGTTGTAAACGAAAACAAGCTTCTCTAATAAAAAAAATCTTGCAAGTCATTGTTTTTTTGTCTATAATAAATGTTTAGTATAAAAGGGATGAATAATCCCTTTTTATTTAGGGGAATTTTGTTCTTTGACAATCTCAATGTTATTTTATTGCGGTTGCAATAAAAATTGTTTTTATGGATTATTGGATAGGAGTAATGTGAATTAATGATATGAAAAAAGAAATTATTATCAATTCGTCTGTTGGAGAGACAAGGATTGCCTTATTGGAGAATGGTCGATTGGTAGAGCTTTTTGTTGAGCAGCCGGAATATGAAAGAATGGTTGGGGATATATATTTGGGAAAAGTCGTAAATGTCGTTGTTGGCATGCAGGCTGCGTTTGTTGATATCGGGTTAGAGCAAGATGCATTTTTGCATTTTTCCGATATTGGAGATGTCTTATTAGATTATAAACAATTTATTTCCTTAAATGGTGCACGTAAGAACTCGAGGAACCAAAGGAATAGGCCTATCCCAAAAGAAGGACAGGAAATATTAGTCCAGGTCATTAAAGAACCTATTAGTCGAAAAGGTGCGAGGGTGACAACTGAATTGTCGTTTCCAGGTAGATTTTTGGTTCTTGTCCCCAATAGTGATTTAGTTGGCGTATCGAAAAAAATTCAACGCCTTAAAGAAAAGAAAGATTTAAAAAAGTTTGCCAAAGATTTAAAACCTTCAGGATTTGGATTGATTGTACGAACAGTCGCACAAAATAAAGATGATAAAATCTTAAAGGCAGATTTAGACAGTTTGGTTAAACAATGGGATAAGTTTGCAGCAAAACTAAAAAATGCAACTTCCCCGAGTCTTGTTTATAAAGATATCACGATGGCTTCAGGTGTGATACGAGATCTGTTCACATCAGACGTTACGAAAGTTCGACTCGATTCCAAAAAGCTCTATAAAGAAATAACAGGTTATTTAAAAGATGTTTCACCTCAGCTCGTTACGCGTGTTGAATTATATAAAGGTAAAAAACCGATATTCGATAATTTTGGTATTGAAAGCGAATTCGAAAAAAGTCTTTCCAGAAAAGTTTGGACCCCGAATGGGGGTTATTTAATTTTTGATCACACCGAAGCGCTGGTGGCCATTGACGTAAACAGCGGTAAATATATCGGTGGTAAAGTTCCTGAGGAAAATATTCTACGTGTAAATCTTGAAGCATGTCGGGAAATTGCCCGTCAACTGCGTTTACGGGATATGGGGGGGATTATCGTTATCGATTTCATTGATATGCTCGAAGCAAGAAATAAGAAAAAACTACGTGACGAATTTCTGAAGGAGTTAAGAAAAGATCGGGCACAAGTAAATATTTCACAAATCAGTGAGTTCGGAATAATCGAAATGACAAGAGAACGTGTCCGGCCAAGTTTGTTGTTTGCTTTTAGTGAACCGTGTTTTATGTGCAACGGTTTGGGTAGAGTTCTGTCAAAAAATACAGTCCTTACAAAAATTGAACGATGGATTCGGCGTTTTAAAGCGGAGCGGCGCGAGTGGTCAATTATTATTAGAGTACACAGTGCCCTCGCAGACTATATGCAGGAAGGTGTTATTAGTCATTTAAGAAGAATGATGTGGAAGTATCGTCTTCGAATTGAAGTTTTGAGGGATGACAGTTTTAGGATTGACGAATTTCGGGTGATTCTGAAGAAAGAAAATACCGATATTACCGATCAATTTATCGTCTAAAACCTCATAATAAAATAGTGTAAAATAAGCATTAAGATCAGGAGGTTGATTAACTATGTATGCTGTGGTTGATATAGCTGGACAGCAATTCAAGGTAGCCAAAGATCAAAATTTATTGGTACCAAAACTTCCGGCTGAAATTGGCAAAAATATTGAATTTGATAAAGTGCTGCTGATTTCAGATAAAGGTAAAGTGTCTGTTGGACAGCCTGAAATAAAGGGTGCAAAAGTAAAAGCAAAAGTCCTCGGTTTCGAGCGTGGTAATAAAGTGATTGTTTTTAAAAAGAAACGTCGTAAAGGTTATCGGGTTCGAAACGGGCATAAACAAGACTACACCAGACTTACGATTCAAAGTATCTCTGCAACTTCAGGAACAAAGAAAGAGGAGACTGAATAATGGCTCATAAAAAAGGTGTCGGTAGTTCTAAAAATGGTCGTGACAGTAACCCTCAATTTCTTGGAGTTAAGCGGTATGACGGTCAATTTGTCACGGCCGGCAGCATTATCGTAAGGCAACGTGGTACCAAGATACATCCCGGTTCCAATGTCGGTTTAGGTAAGGATGATACGCTATTTGCCTTAGCTGAAGGGTTGGTTAAATTTCAGCGTAAAGGCAAATATAAAAAAATGGTTAGTGTTCTGCCCAAAACCGACTAGTATAAGTTAGGTTTTGTATTCGTTAGAGGTTGCTCTAAAATACATCCTTTCGCAGCTTTGTGTTGTGTGGCGAGGGAGTTTTAGGACAGCCTCTTTTTTTGCTGTTTTTCGTGAAAAATGATTTAATTTGTAGAAATTGCATTGATCATAAATGCAATGGAATCAGTGTGGAATTCCGATTTAAGGGAAGGACGATTTAAAGAAAAATCGTAGGAAGATAAATTATTTTAATGTCTAACATCAATATTTACAAAATGTTGAGCACTTTCATATATGGTTTTCAGGAGCAGTTTTGACGAATTACAAAAATTATGCCAGTCATATTTATTCGCTTGACAATCGCTTCGTATTATTTTATATTACGCTATCTATTTTTGAACACAAATTGTGATTTGATATGTCAATTAATTTTGAGGAAGTTGATAAAATTGCTCGTCTGGCGAAATTAAGTTTTTCAAATAGTCAACGGGAAACGTTGGCTGTTCAGTTAGCCACTATCGTCGAATATATGGAAAAATTAGATGAGTTGGATACGTCGGAGGTCAAGCCAACCTCTCATGTGCTGGATTTGAAGAATGTTTTTCGCGAGGATGTTGTGGAAAACTGGTTAACCCCGGCCGAGGTACTACAAAATGCACCGGTGGCTAAGAAGGGCTATTTTAGCGTGCCTAAAGTGATCAATAATACAATGTAGGGTTCATTCGTTTTAAATGTCAGTAAATAAACATACGAAGTATATTTTCATCACAGGTGGCGTCGTTTCATCTTTAGGGAAAGGAATCTCTTCCGCATCCATTGGACTTTTGCTGAAATCACGCGGTTTAAAAGTAACAATATTAAAACTGGATCCTTATATCAATATTGATCCCGGCACATTGAGCCCATATCAACACGGCGAAGTGTATGTAACCAATGACGGGTCAGAGACCGATCTGGATCTTGGTCATTATGAGCGCTTTATCGATGAGGATATGACCGCTACCAATAATGCCACAACAGGGCAAATTTATTATTCCGTCATTTCCAAGGAACGCAAAGGCGATTACCTCGGGAAAACTGTACAGGTCATTCCGCATATCACGGATGAGATCAAGGTGCGCATCAAAAATGCCGGTCACAG
Source organism: uncultured Calditrichaceae bacterium (assembly GCA_964455375.1). GTDB lineage: Bacteria > Zhuqueibacterota > Zhuqueibacteria > Oceanimicrobiales > Oceanimicrobiaceae > CAYVXE01. The sequence goes on along the minus strand of CAYVXE010000015.1, from coordinate 14,257 downwards.
ATCTGTTGTTTATGATGTTATCATCGTGGAAGTGGGAGGGACAATCGGGGACATTGAAAGTCTGCCTTTCCTTGAAGCTATCCGGCAACTTTGTCTTGAAGCCGGTCCGAAAAACACCTTAAACATACATCTGACACTTGTTCCATATATTAAAGCAGCCGGGGAATTCAAAACCAAGCCAACCCAACACTCCGTTATGCGTTTGCGGGAAATCGGTATTCAGGCGGATATTTTACTTTGCCGTTGTGAAGAAAAATTGGCGGATGAGTACAAAAATAAAATCGGACTATTTTGTAACGTTCCTAAGGAAGCTGTGATCGAAGCGATTGATGTGCCTTCAATTTACCAGGTACCGTTAGTGCTGAAAGAAGGTGCCATTGGTGATATCATTGTAAACAGATTGCAGTTACCCCGGAACCCGGCGGATTTAACTGCATGGGAAGCATTTGTCGACCGAGTCAATAACCCCCAGGAGACGGTCAGGATTGCAATATGCGGCAAGTATGTGGACTTGCAGGATTCATATAAAAGTATCATCGAATCATTTGTCCATGCAGGTGTAGCTAACAAGGCAAAAGTTGAGATTAAGTGGGTTGATGCAGAAGAAATTGAATTATCCGGTACAAGCGGTGTTTTTGATGATGTTTCCGGTATTCTGATTCCCGGTGGTTTCGGAAATCGTGGTATTGAGGGGAAAGTGAGGACGGCAAGGTTCGCGAGGGAAAATAAGGTTCCTTTTTTGGGTATTTGTTTGGGAATGCAGTGCGCCATTATTGAATTTGCAAGAAATGTTTGTGGAATGGAGGGTGCAAATGGGGCAGAATTCTCAGGGGACACTAACTATCCGGTCATAGATTTGATGGAAGAGCAAAAAAGCGTTTCCACCATGGGCGGTACCATGCGCTTAGGTGCTTATAACTGCAATATTTTGCCGCAAACGCGTACCCGCTCTATTTACGGTGATGGAGAGATTTCGGAGAGGCATCGTCATCGCTACGAAGTGAACAATAAATATCTCGATGAATTTGAGAAACATGGCATGATCGCTTCTGGCTTTAACCCTGAAACAAATTTAGTTGAAATCGTTGAATTGCAGGATCATCCCTGGTTTTTTGGGGTGCAATTTCATCCGGAGTTGAAATCGCGTGTTTTGAAACCGCACCCGCTTTTTAAAGATTTTGTCAAAGCGTCCATTGAATATGCTAAAAAATCCAAAATCGCATGAAATATTTTATTTTCATAATCGCTTTCTTGTGTATTTGGGGATGCCGCTCCACAGATGACGTTACGTCTAATTACCCTGATGCAAGTAAAACACCCAATCAGGAGGGTTGGAATTCCACGCTAACGACATCAAAAAATGGTAAAATTTCCACGCGGATAAAATACACTTATGTGGAGATATTTTCTTCCCAAAAGCTCATAAAATTCAAAAAAGGTGTGGTAATTGATTTTTATGACAGTGGTGTTCATGTGTCAAAAGTGTTTGCCGATAGTGCTATTTTAAATGAAAGTAGCAACGACATTGATCTGGGGGGTCATGTAAAAGTTCATTCAGATGACGGCATTCAACTTTTTACAAAAAAATTAAGTTGGAATGAAACCCGGGACAAAGTCCTGTCAGATGCTTTTGTAACTGTGGTTACAGCGGAGAAAGATACAATAAATGGCGAAGGGTTTAAGTCTGAAAAATCATTGCAGAATTGGGTGATCCGGAAGCCGTGGGGGGTAGCGCAAAAAAAACTGAACCTTTATTTAAAAAAATCTCCGGAGTAAAAGGCAGGCCAACCACTTTTGAAAACAGCAATCTGCTTGATTTTATGTTTATTATCGACGTCTATTTTTGGGCAGAATTCCAGCGAACGGTTAAAACTTCTGCATGCAGATGTTTTACGACGAGAAGTCAAAAATAACCGTGTTTTTCAAAGGCTCGAGGGGAATGTAGAATTTAAGCAGGGGAAAACAACTATAAAATGTGATGTTGCGGAGCAGGAAGTCGGTATTGAAAAGACCTCCTTGATCGGGCACGTGCATATTTTTGATGAGGAGCAATCGCTGCAGGCTGACACAGTCTATTTCTTTCAGAAACAAAAGATACAAATTGCTGTGGGGCATGTGAAAAATGTAACGAAAAAGGATACGACCACCGCCAATAAAATGACCTACTATGAATCGGAACGGCAACTGCTTTCAGAGGGGGATGTCCGCATTGCAAACCGGGAAGAGCGCTCTGTGTTGACCGCGGGGAAAGCAGTCTATTTTCGGGACCGGGAATATGGCAAAATAACGGAGAATCCCGTTCTGGTGCAAAAAGATAGCCTGGGGGTTGAAACGACTCGTATATTCGCCGACACCATGGAGGTTGATCGCAAAAATAAACATACACATATTAAAAGACGTGTCAGAATTATTCAGTCAAAAATGACGGCAACGTGTGGTACGGCAGATTATTTTAAACGGGAAAATAAAATCGAGTTAGCATCAAATCCTAAAATCGTGCAAGAAAATCGTGTGATTACCGGGGACACGTTACGTTTATTTTTAAAAAACTCCCTTTTGGAACATGCTGTTGTTCTCGGAGATGCTGTGGTAACCTCTGATGCCGACACGCTGTCCAAAGGCCGCTGGGTAAACAAGCTTACCGGCAAAAAAATGACATTTTATTTCAAAGATAAAAAACTAAAGAGGATGTTAATCGAAGGTCAGGCGACGAGTTACTATCACATTATTGAAAAAAATGAATACAAAGGCGCAAATGAAATATCAGGGGATAAGATTGAAATATTTCTCACTGATGACAAAGCTGATAAAGTTGTCGTAAAAAGTTCACCGGATAAATCCTTCGGCAAGTACAGACCGCCAAAATAAAAAGTGACGTGACAGGTGTCAAAATTATTTACGAAAGATCTGGTAAAGATATATAAACGGCGGAAGGTCGTTGACAAAGTCAGTATTGAATTAGCGCAAGGGGAAATTGTCGGTCTCCTCGGTCCGAATGGGGCGGGAAAGACCACATCCTTTTTTATGATTGTGGGGATGATAAGAGCCGACGGCGGTCATATTTTTCTGCATGAAAAAGAAATTACCCGTCTGCCCATGTATAAACGGGCGAGAATGGGGATTGGGTATCTGTCCCAGGAACCTTCGATTTTCAGAAGGTTAACGGTTGAGCAAAATATTTTGGCGATTTTAGAAACAACAAAACTGACAAAAAGTGAGCGGAAGAACAGGCTGGATGCACTACTTCAGGAATTGAATATAACACATTTGGCAAAGAACAAAGCGTACACACTTTCTGGTGGAGAGCAAAGAAAAGTAGAAATCACCAGGGCACTGGTAACAAAACCGAAATTTATTTTGTTGGATGAGCCGTTTGCAGGTGTGGACCCCATTGCTGTTGAAGATATTCAGAGCATTGTTTACTCATTAAAGGAAAGGAACATTGGGATTTTAATTACAGATCACAATGTGCATGAAACATTGGCCATCACAGATCGGGCGTATTTGTTGTACAACGGCAAGGTACTAAAATCCGGAACATCAGAGTTTCTGGCGGTTGATCCCGAAGCGCTTAAACTTTATCTCGGAGAAAAGTTCAGGTTAAACAGATGAGGTTGGATAAAATGATTAATTTAACAGGGTAGCTTATGCCGAATTTAGTTCAAAGACTCAGTATGCAGTTGAAGCAGTCGCCACAGCAGGTGCTGCTTTCATCTTTGTTGCAGTTACCGCTATTGCGACTTGAGCAACGGATTAAGCTTGAACTTGAAATGAATCCTCTTCTTGAATTGGATGAAGAGATGGAAATGGTTGAAGAGATTGACCAGGAATCCATGGAAGAAGTTGATGAAGATTCGGAAGAAACAGATAAAGACGGCGAGGTCAAAGAAGAAGATGCCATCGACGAAATCGAAAAAGAAGAAGTCGATTGGGATACAATTCTAAATGATGAGGATACCTACGATTTTAAAATACCGAGGGATGACAGTGCTGAGGTATTTGAACGACCGGAAGTGGCTCAAACAACGTTGCCTGAGCATTTGCTCAGTCAGTTGAATATGACCGATTTGTCCGACAAAGAAATTGCCATTGGTGAGTATATCATCTGGAACATTAATGAAGATGGGTATCTGTTGTATTCCGTGGAAATGATTGTGGAGAATCTCGAAGTAACACCTGAAGAAGTGGAAAAAGTGTTGAAGGTGATCCAAAATTTCGATCCCATCGGCATCGGTTCCCGAACGTTGCAGGAATGTCTGCTGATTCAGATGGTGGATAAGGACCCGGACAATGAATTTACAATTACAATTTTAAGAGATTATTTCGATGATTTCACCAATAAACGCTATGAAAAAATAGCCAAAAAGATGGATATTACGCTGGAGGATATCCGCTGTTCCATTGAGGAAATTACAAAACTGAATCCGAAGCCAGGTGAAGGTTATGTCCTTTTTCATCAGAATATGATTGTTCCGGATTTAGTGGTCGAAAAGGAAGACGATGAATTCAGAATTATTATGAATGACTGGAATATCCCTCATCTCAGGCTCAATAACTCTTACAAAAAGTTGCTGCTTGACCGTAAGAAGTCATCAAAAGAAACCCGGGATTATATTCGGCAAAGTCTTGAATCCGCCCGTTGGTTAATAAATTCTATTCACCAGCGCCGTGAAACCATTTTAAAAGTAATGTATGCCATCATCGAAAGACAGAGGGAATTCTTTGAAAAGGGCAAGGATTACCTGAAACCAATGATCTTAAAGGATATTGCAGATACAATCGGTATGGATATTTCCACCATCAGCCGTGTGACCAATGGAAAATATGTACAAACAGAATTTGGTGTGTTTGAACTGAAATATTTTTTCAGCGAACGTATTCACAGCGACGTCGGCGATGATGTTTCTAATAAAAAAATAAAATCCATCATTAAAGCAATAATCGACAATGAAGATTCAAACAAACCCTTGAATGATCAAAGAATTGCTGAAATGCTTAAAGATAAAGGGTTTAAAGTTGCCAGAAGAACCGTTGCAAAATATCGGGAACAGATGATGATTCCTGTATCAAGATTGAGGAGAAAAATTTAACCGCATGGAACAATTTAGAAGTACGACCATATTGGGTCTCCGGCACCTGGGGAAAGTGGCGCTTGGTGGTGACGGACAGGTAACATTTGGCGCATCCGTGTTGAAATCGAAAGCTAAAAAAATCCGACGGCTATATAACGACGAAATATTGTCCGGGTTTGCCGGGGCTTCCGCTGATGCTTTTACACTTTTTGAAAAATTTGAGGAGAAGCTGGAACAGTACGGGGGGAATTTAGGCAGATCGGCCGTAGAGCTCGCTAAAGAGTGGCGAACAGACCGCTATTTGCGCCGGCTGGAGGCACAACTCATCGTAATGAATTTAGAAAGTATGTTTTTGATTTCAGGTACGGGAGACGTGGTTGAACCCGATGAAGATGTCATTGCCATCGGTTCCGGCGGCAGTTATGCACTCGCCGCCGCTACTGCTCTTGTGGCCCATTCCAAATTATCGGCTAAACAAATTGTGGAAGAGGGATTAAAAATTGCCGGACGTATTTGCATCTACACAAATACAGAACTCACGATTGAAGAGTTAGGATAGAAGGGAAACTCATGATTGATATGGAACAATTTACGCCGCGTCAAATTGTTGAGGAACTGGACAAATATATCATCGGTCAGGATAACGCCAAAAAATCTGTGGCTATTGCATTAAGAAACCGGTGGCGTCGCCAGCAAGTACCGGATGATTTGCGGGAAGAAATTTACCCGAATAATATTATTTTGATCGGGCCGACCGGCGTTGGCAAGACAGAAATCGCCCGGCGGCTGGCCAGGTTGGCCAATGCGCCGTTTATAAAAATTGAAGCAACAAAATTTACCGAAGTCGGTTATGTGGGACGGGATGTAGAATCCATTATACGGGATCTGACTGATTTAGCAGTGTCTATGGTGCGGGCAGAAAAAACCGCTACCGTACAGGAGGTCGCTATTCAGCACGCTGAAGACAGGCTGTTGGAAATATTACTTCCGGTCCCGCCAAAACGTAAAAATATCTCCTTTGAAAGTACCGGTGATGAAGACGATGCAGAGGAACGATACCATCGCACCAAGGAAAAGTTACGCAAGCAATTGAAAAATGGGGAATTAGATGATCGAATGGTTGAATTGGATGTAAAAAGCGACCAGGTCCCGCTCATGCAGGTTATCTCTCCCGCAGGTGTAGAGGAGATGGGCATGAATCTCCAGGACATTTTCGGTAGCATGTTACCTCAAAAATCAAAACACAAAAAAATGAAATTAAAAAATGCGCGGACAGTTCTCATTCAGGAAGAAGCGCAAAAGCTCATCGATATGGACCAGGTCGTGCAGGAGGCTATTGAACGGGTGCAGAATTCCGGCATTGTGTTTTTGGATGAAATTGATAAGATCGCCGGGGCAAATAACAAATCAGGCCCGGATGTCTCACGCCAGGGCGTACAGCGCGATTTACTGCCCGTTGTTGAAGGGACAAACGTTTTTACAAAATACGGCATGGTTAAAACCGATCATGTTTTGTTCATTGCATCAGGAGCTTTTCATGTCTCCAAACCTTCCGATTTAATTCCGGAATTGCAAGGCCGTTTTCCTATTCGCGTCGAATTAAATAATCTGACCGCAGATGATTTTGTGAGGATTCTAACCGAACCTGAAAATGCGCTCATTAAACAGTATGTCGCACTGTTTAAAACCGAAGGCGTCGGCGTGGTGTTTAAAAAGGATGCGATTAAGGAAGTCGCCCGGATTGCCAATCAGGTGAATGAACGCACTGAAAATATTGGTGCCCGGCGTCTACACACTGTTCTGACCGCATTACTGGAAGATTTTCTGTTCAATATCCCCGATCAAAAAATTAAAAAACTGGAGATTTCAAGAGAAACCGTACAAAATAAACTTCACGATATTGTTGAGGATGAGGATCTCAGTCGCTACATATTATAATCGTGAGATCAATGATGTGGTGTTTTGGGGGCAAATGAAATCAGATTTCTGGTTTGGCATTTCGAGTCTGGAAAAATTATTTGATATACGGGGGCTGAAATTTGCGGTCTCAGCACAACGGTAATAATTCAGAAAAAATTTGAAGTGAAAGGAGCTTAACGACGTGAACAAAGATTTTATTGCTATCGCAGAATTATCAAAGGATGAAATTTATGCGGTTTTTGATTTAGCGAAGGAATTAAAAAATAAGCAAAAGAATGGTGAGGCACATAAAATTTTAGATGGTCAATCCCTTGCCATGATTTTCCAAAAACCTTCCGCCCGCACCCGGGTCTCATTTGAAGTGGGTATGTTTCAACTCGGGGGGCATGCCTTGTATCTTGGGCCCAATGACATCCAAATAGGCGAGCGGGAATCGGTTGGGGATGTCGCGCAAACATTATCCCGGTTTGTGGATATCATTATGGCGCGACTGTTTGGCCACGAGGATATTTTAGAGCTTGCAAAATTTGCATCCGTTCCTGTGGTAAACGGCCTGACGGATCTCCTGCATCCATGCCAGATTATGGCGGATATGTTGACGATTTATGAGAAACTCAATGATCTCAACGGTGTGAAAGTTGCATATATCGGCGATGGAAATAATGTCGCGAATTCGTGGCTTAATATGGCTTCCCGTTTACCAATGCACCTGACCATTGCCTGTCCGGAAGGCTTCGAACCGGACTCAGATATTCTGAATGCTGCAAGGGAAAGCAAGGTAAGTACAATCGATATTTTCCGAACACCCCGGGAGGCGGTGAAAGATGCAAATGTCATTTATACGGATGTTTGGGCAAGTATGGGGCAGGAATCTGAGGTGGAAAAACGCAAATTTATTTTTAAAGAATTTCAGGTCAACAACGACTTAGTGAACCACGCTGATAAAGATTGTCTGGTCATGCATTGTTTGCCGGCCCATCGTGGCGATGAAATTACCGACGACGTCGTGGACGGTCGGCATTCTATTGTTTTTGACGAGGCTGAAAACAGGTTACATGTTCAAAAAGCAATTATGGTAAAATTACGCGAATGAAAATGCGTGAAATCGAATTTAAGGAGTTAGAAAACAAACAGGTTTTACAGTCAACGATTTTTGAACAAAAGACTGCTGTAAGCTGGAACAATTTTGTTCAGTCCTCGAATAATGGGACACTTTTTCACACGCGCAAGTTTTTAAGCTACCATCCTGAATCCCGGTTTGAAGATTCGTCTGTTGTTTTTAAAAAGGAGAACAAAATTGCCGCAGTATTTCCGGCAGCGATCCGGGAAAACGCTCTCATCTCACATCCAGGCGCTTCCTTTGGAGGCCCGGTTTTTCATTTGTCGTTTACGCTGAAAGATGCATTTCGCGTGGTTGAGTCACTGGTTGAATTTTCTCGTAAGAAGAAATTTAACAGGATTAGTTTGACGCTTCCACCACAGATTTACTACAAACGTCCCAGCAACTATATCGATTTCGCTTTACTAAAATCAGGCTTTGAGTACCAAAAGCGAGAGGTTTCAAGTGTCATTCCACTGGACTTTGCGGCGGAAGATGCCCTGTTGGCCTTCAGCCCGGAATCACGCCGCGCTGCACGGCGAGCAGCTAAATTGGGAGTTGAGATAAAGCAATGTGAGGACTTTGCAACCTTTTACGCGATTTTGAATCACAATCTTAACATGCGCCACAATGTGCAACCCACGCATTCTTTGAAGGAATTAATCCTTTTGAAGGAGATGTTCCCTGATGAAGTACTTCTTTTTGGTGCGTTTGCAGAAAATCAAATGATTGCCGGCGTCGTTGTTTTCCTGTGTAACCATCAGGTCGCATTAGCGTTTTATATCAGCCACAGAGAAGATATGCAACATTACCGGCCGGTCAATTTGTTATTTTATGAAATTATTCGCTGGGCTATCTGCAAACAAATTAAGTTCCTCGATTTTGGAATCTTTACCGTCAATATGGTACCTAATTGGGGGTTAGCCAGATTTAAAGAGAGTTTTGGCGCATTGGGTGTTTTTCGCGATACGTTTGTAAAAACATTGGCATGATATGCAGAAGAGAATTCTTCACATCGCTCCATTTAATATTTCCGGCGTTCCAATCACCTTTGTTAAGGCAGAACGTAAACTTGGTTTCACCAGCAGGCTGATAACACTTGGCCATGACCGACGCAATTATGAGGAAGATATTTGTCTGCAGTTACCATTTCTGGATTTTAGCGGCACCCGGTTTATGAAAAAGATTTTTTCTGGTAAAGATAAACTGAACGTGAAAAATGTCATCTCTCAGCGCAGGTCAATCCCTCCCCAATGGCAACCAAATGGTCCGGGTGAACGTGCTTTGTTTTTCTTTCGGGAATTTGTTTGGAAATGGAAAGTACATCGTGTGATGCAGCGAGTGGATTTCTGGAATTATGATATTTACCAGTTGGATGGTGGCCTTGAATTTTACAGGAGTGGCAGCACCATCCGAAAATTGAAATCTATGGGGAAAACGGTGATCTGCTGCTATACGGGCAGCGATTTAAGAACGCGGGGTGTCATCCCGGAAATCGATCGTTTGTCTGATTTGAACCTGACCCTTGAGTTTGATCATCTGCACCTCCATCCTGATATTCATCACGTATTTTTCCCGTTCCCTGTTGAAGATTATTCGCTGGTTCCTTTTAGAAACACTACGTCTGCAATCAAAATCGGGCATGCTCCAACCAACCGCATGGCAAAGGGGAGTGCGTTAATCCTTGCGGTTCTGCAAGAGTTAAAAGCTGATTTTTCCGTTGTACCGGTTCTGATTGAAAATCTTTCCCACGAAGAGTGCATCAGAAGAAAATCTCAATGCGATATTTTTATTGATCAGATTGGCGATTTGGGGTATGGTTTAAATTCTTTGGAATCATTGGCTATGGGAATTCCCACATGTTCTTGTCTTGCGGCAGGATTTAACGAGACATATCCTGAACACCCATTTGTGGAGGTCAACGAGAAAAATCTGAAAGAGAAGCTCGTTGAATTAATTCGTGACGTGGAGTTGAGGAAGACTTATCATGAAAAAGGCCGGACCTGGGTAAAAAAACATCACGATTATCTAAATGTTGTAAAAACAATTCATAAGATCACCAGGCTAAACATCAAAAAGTCAGATCCATCCCATCATGATGTAGCAGCAAATGAATTGTCCCGGGTCACTTTATAACAGCGACAAAGAATTAAAGATTCAGCCTTGGATGCGGAACTTTTTGTGTTTGATGAAGTGAGTTAAAACCAAAACATTTTTTAATTCGTGCGACTTAATTTATATAAGGGTCAGGTTTCGATGTCTTTGATTTATCTGAAATTTAAAAAGACCGTTTTTACCATTTTTGTAAAATTATTACATAAAAAGCTCCGTCGTTCTTTGTTAAAGCCGTCGCGGATTCAGCATGATCTGATAAAAAAAATATTAGTGATTTCTGAACATCATAGCATTGCAGATTTGCTTATGACCTGCCCCGTCTATCGGGCATTGCATGAAAAATATCCCCAGGCGGAATTGACCGTTCTGTGTCGGCGAAACTTAAAATGTGTCTTGGAAAACAATCCTCATATAAGTTGCTTGTTGCCGGACTACATTCCTTTGAACCTGTGGAACGGATTTGAGTTTTTTAAACTGTGCAAGAAAATTTTCTCGAAGTTTGATTTGACCATCGTTTTGCCGACTGTAGAACAATCTTTTACAGCGGATTTGTTAGGATATATCAGTAAAGCAAAATATATTATGGGAATTGTTCGGGAATCGACTTTAGCAGAATATGGGGTTAATTTGTTTAATCTGCAAGTACCGAAACAAGATGAGAACGAACACATTGTGAAGAGAAATATTGAATTTCTACGGTTTGCCGGGATTGATACCAACGATTTTTCTGAAAATCTGTATCTTACAACCGCTGAATTTCACGAATCCATTAATTGTTATGCAGAGGAGGGTGTAAAGCCCGTTGATTTTATTATTGGATTTGAGTTTGAAGAAAAGAAAATGGAGCATCCTCATTTAATCAGAATTTTTGTTGAACTTGCCAATTACTTTAGTCATTATAAGAACGGAAAAACAATTTCGATTAGTATGTCGAAGCGCAATAGGTTTGCTGAAGAATTTATTAACGCTCTGCCGTTTAAGCCTATCATATTAAATGAAGAACCGATCAGAAAGTTAGCCGGATATTTATCACATTGTAATTTAATTATCTGTAACCATTCGGATGTTGTGCATTTGGCTGCGGGGATGGACGTCCCGACTATTGTTCTAAAAGATGAACAGTCGCATATTTACCAACCTTTGACCGATGCTATGATTGAAATAGATATTTCTTCCGACAAGCAATTTGAAATTTCTCCAAGTGAAATATTACAGTTATCTGAAAAACTGATTAAAAAATATCCTAAATCGGATGACCGGTATTTACACAATTTGGATATCTCTGACCACGTTCTGGATCATTATTTAGGGGCGCTGGACTCTGCCTGAGGATGAATGGTGCAAGCAGGGCTTTGTGAAAAATGTAAATATTCCCGAAGTGTAGCCAATAATCGGGACAGTCATTTTTGGCTGTGTGAGTTATCTGATGATGACAAAACATTTCCGAAATATCCACAATTACCGGTCATATCTTGCAAAGGATTTAGTTTAAATCCCACTGTTGCAGAATAAATCCTTTCAAGAATTGGTTGATTTAGATTATTAAAATAACCTAAGGAGGATATCACGATGAAGATAAATAAAATCATTGCACAAAAAGGTGACACGGTTTTTTCTATTTCCGAAGATAAATCCATTCACGATGCTGCCGCAGATTTGGTGGAACACAAAATAGGCGCATTGCTTGTGTTAGATTCCAGGAATAAGTTAGTCGGTATCATCTCAGAACGCGATATCTTAAAAGAGAGTGTAAATCGGGCCAATCTGCTTAAAACGACAAAAATAAAGACTGTCATGAGTAAAAAACTGATCATTGGGACAATGGATGATGACATTGATTATATTATGGGCGTCATGACGAATAACCGCGTGCGGCATATTCCCATCATGGAAGGTGAAACGATAAAAGGAATCGTGTCCATCGGCGATGTTGTAAAACATCAGTTGCACGATAAAGAGTACGAAAACCATTATTTGCAGCAGTACATGTTCGGCCATTAAAGAATGTATATCATTGGGAAAAAATTCCTTGACTCTGTGAATATTTATCAATAATCTTTCAAAGTCTGTAAAAAGTTCACATCTTTTAGGTGCAAATAACCTCGCTTGATCTTTCATCTCTGAAAAATTAGAACTTATTTTTACGATCATTAGGAAAGGACGCCAGTTTGAAAGTTTTTTCATATTCTACGGAAAAAAGTGAGGCCCAAATCGGCGTTGAATATGAAAAGGAGTTTTATAATTTTTCGCTTGCGTGGGATTTTTATAAGCAGATAAAAAATAGCGGCCGCGGCCCCGACCTGAATTTTTTGCAAATCATGGTGGAAGCGGACTTTTTGCATCCGGACACATTTGAAGAGGTCTTCTCGGTTCTGAAGCAGTACCGGCCGCTCCACGATTTAAAAGTAAAAAAGCCATTTCGTTTTCTCCCACCGATTGGACGCCCGCAAAAAATACTCTGTATAGGGCGCAATTTCAAAAAGCATGCTGAAGAGTTAGGGAATAAGATTCCGACGGAGCCGATGTTTTTTTCGAAATCACCGTCTGCGTTGATTGGACATGAAATGGCTATCAGACTGCCTCGCAATATCGGCCGTGTGGATCATGAAGGCGAATTGGCCATCGTCATCGGCAAACATGCGCATGGCATTGCGGCATCCCACGCATTCGACTTCATTGCCGGCTTTACGATTCTGAATGATGTGACAGCCCGTGATATGCAACACGCGGATACGCGTGAAGGTAAACCCTGGTTCCGATCGAAAAGTTTTGATACATTTTGCCCGTGCGGCCCCTTTTTAATCCCTACAAATTCCATCCAAGATTATCGGAAACTCACGCTCGAAGTGAAGGTGAATGATACGACGAAACAAGCATCATCTTTCGAGGATATGATTTTTGATCTTACAGAGATCGTGTCTTACATTTCAAAAATTTGTACACTACTGCCGGGAGATATTATTGCCACAGGAACACCGGAAGGTGTCAGTGAAATTCATGCCGGAGATACTGTGGAGTGTACGATTGACCAACTGGGTACTCTGAAAAATAGTGTTGAATAAATAAGGAGGTCTAATTCATTGTTTTATGAACCCATCTAATTGGAGGACAGGGTCATGTTAAAATCAAGGTATTTTGGTGTTTTGGGTGTAATGGTGTGCAGTCTGTTATTTTGGTCAGGGATGTCCAACAGTACGCAACGACAAAAGGTGTTCATCAAATTTAAACCGGATGCAACACAGGAACAAATCGAGTCGCTGACGAAAGAATTAGGGTTAACGAAAATAAAAGCAATCGATGCGATCAATTTGAATGTTTACCGTGTGGGAACAGTGCACACCGTAAATGAAGTGGTGCGATTGTGCAGTCGTGTTTCCTTTGTAAACTATGCCGAACCTACGGAAACGGTGCAGGCATTACCCGGAGAAACAGCCGTAGCAAAAGCGTCTGCGAAACCGGCTTCGGCGGCTCAGGCACAAGTGGCTAACTACCGCCCAAATGAAGTATTGATTAAATTTAAATCCACTGTTTCGGCACAGGCAGTTAATTCCGTTTTGACAGATGTGGGGATTACGGTTGTACAGCAATTTGATGAAATCGGCGTCAGGAAATACACGATTAGCGGTAATAAATCAGTGCTGCAAGCCGTGAAAGAATGTAGCCAAAGTGGTAATGTCGAATACGCTGAACCAAATTATATATACAAAGCATCTGTGATTCCCAATGATCCGAGGTTTTCACAATTGTATGGAATGACCAAGATCGGAGCGCCCCAGGCCTGGGATAAACAAACCGGAAGTAAGTCTGTTATTGTGGGCGTCATCGATACGGGCACCGACACAGACCACGATGATCTCAAAGCAAACATTTGGGCAAATCCGGGTGAGACCGGCGGCGGCAAGGAAAATAACGGTGTCGATGATGACGGTAACGGATTCGTTGATGATGTTCACGGTTGGGATTTTATCAACAATGATAACAACCCGTTTGATGATAATGACCATGGTAGCCATACCTCCGGAACGATTGGCGCTGTGGGGAATAATAATGA
>CAYVXE010000014.1:56385-58905 GCA_964455375.1 uncultured Calditrichaceae bacterium | reverse complement strand
ATTCGAAAAAGCAAATGCTGCAACTGGCCTCAAATCCTCCCTGTCCCTCCTTTACAAAAGGAGGGCACTTTCTAAGCTGATGGTCGATTTTATCTGACATATTCTTTAACTGGACATTCATGATTCAGGTTATAAATTAAAAAATGTTTTTTCCTTTGCGTTCCTTGTGACTCCTTAGCACCCGTTGTGGTAAAAAACGACTATTCTCTAAATTTAATTGAGCCGCTCCTTTAACTCCTGCAGAATTTTCAATGCCGCCTTTGGAATGACCGTTCCAGGACCGAAAATTGCAGCCGCTCCGTTTTTCAGCAAAAACTCGAAATCCTGTTGCGGTATCACGCCGCCGATGACAACCACAATGTCATCGCGGTGCAGTCTTTTTAATTCAGAGATTAATTTTGGCAGAAGCGTTTTGTGGCCTGCTGCCAGTGAGCTCATGCCGACGACATGAACGTCATTCTCTACCGCCTGTTTCGCGGTCTCTGCCGGCGTTTGGAACAACGGGCCGATGTCCACATCAAAACCGAGGTCAGCGAAAGCCGTAGAAATGACTTTTGCGCCGCGGTCATGGCCGTCCTGTCCCATCTTTGCAACTAAAATTCTTGGACGCCGGCCTTCGGTTTTTTCAAACTCCTGAATCAACTTCTGGACATTGCTGACAGTTTCGTCTTTGCCAAAGGCCGATCTGTAAACACCGGAAACCGCGCGGATAGCAGCCCGGTGCCGGCCAAAAACCGTTTCCATCGCATGTGAAATTTCACCGAGTGTCGCCCGAACACGCGCCGCCTCGATGCAGCGTTCCAGCAAATTCCCTTCCCCGGATTCAGCGCATTTCGAGAGCGCCTGCAGAGATGCCTGAACCGCGTGTTCATGCCGCTCTTTTTTTAATTTTTGTAACCGTTTGATTTGCGCCTGCAAAACCGCCGTATTATCAATTTCCCGAATGTCAATTTGTGTATCATCTTCAACCTGATATTTGTTCACCCCAACGATGGTCTCCTGACCGGAGTCGATTTGTGCCTGGCGGCGTGCGGCGGATTCCTCGATACGCATTTTGGGAATGCCTGTTTCAATGGCTTTTTCCATGCCGCCCAGTGAATCGATTTCCTGAATGTGCTGCCAGCCGAGTCTCAGGAGTTCAGCGGTGAGCGATTCCACGTAGTACGATCCTCCCCAGGGGTCGATGACCCGGCAAATACCGGTTTCTTCCTGCAAATACAACTGCGTGTTGCGTGCGATTCTGGCCGAAAAATCCGTGGGCAGGGCGATGGCTTCATCCAGAGAATTGGTATGCAACGATTGTGTGTGACCCAATGCTGCCGCCATCGCCTCCACACAGGTACGGATGACGTTGTTAAACGGGTCCTGCTTGGTCAAGCTCCAGCCGGAGGTTTGCGAGTGCGTTCGCAGCGCCATGGATTTCGGATTCATCGGATTGAACTGTTTCATCAATTTGGCCCAGAGAACCCGGGCTGCCCGCATTTTGGCAATTTCCATAAAGTAGTTCATACCGATGCCCCAGAAAAACGACAGGCGCGGGGCAAAATCATCGATGTCAATTCCGGCGGCAATGCCTGTGCGCACGTATTCCAGGCCGTCCGCTAATGTGTAAGCCATCTCCAAATCCGCACTGGCGCCGGCTTCCTGCATGTGGTAGCCGGAAATGCTGATGCTGTTAAATTTCGGCATCCGCCTGCTGGTAAATTTAAAGATGTCAGCGATGATGCGCATAGACGCCTCCGGCGGATAAATGTAGGTGTTGCGCACCATGTACTCTTTCAATATATCATTTTGTATGGTGCCGCTGAGTTGTTCCGGCTTGACGTCCTGTTCTTCGGCTGTGACGATGTAAAACGCCATGACCGGCAGCACTGCGCCATTCATGGTCATGGAAACGGAAATTTTATCCAGCGGAATGCTGTCGAAGAGAATTTTCATGTCCAGAATAGAATCGATGGCGACACCGGCTTTGCCCACATCGCCAACCACACGCGGATGGTCGGAATCATAACCGCGGTGCGTGGCCAGATCAAAAGCAACGGAGAGACCTTTTTGTCCGGCGGCTAAATTGCGTCTGTAAAAAGCATTGCTTTCCTCGGCTGTGGAGTAGCCCGCATACTGGCGGATGGTCCAGGGCCGCATGAGATACATGGTAGCGTAGGGTCCACGCAAATAGGGAGGAAGTCCGGCTGTGTAATTCAGATGCTCTACGTTCTGCAAATCTTTCCCGGTGTACACCGGCTTCATCGGGATCTTTTCATTCGTTTGCCAGATAGCTTCCGAAAATGGCTGTCCGGTTTCTTTTTCAAAGCTGGCAAGCCAGGTTGCAACATCTTTCTCAGAGGAAGTTAGCTCGAATTTTATTTTTGAGAAATCGGGAAAAGTCATAGAATTATCTTTAGTTTCTGAAGGATGCCCCGCAGTGATTCCACCATGTCCACACCATCATAAATGAAAGCATCGACGCCGGAATTTTTTAGTGTGTCACTTTGCTTCTCAGGAGCTGCGTGAACCACAAGC
>CAYVXE010000014.1:54730-56285 GCA_964455375.1 uncultured Calditrichaceae bacterium | reverse complement strand
CCAAAAAGGCTTTTGGTGTGACGCCTGTTTTCCTCTCATGTTCCAGCAGCGCCAGACGCAGTTTTTCAAACGGCTCGGCAAGGCGCATCATGGGCAAAGCCTGCACGTGCAAAGACGTTTGTTTCTCAGGGTGTAATGCGTCAAAAAGGTCTGCGAAATGTGCCCCGGCGGCAATAGCTTTTGTGAGTGCATTCATCAATTGCGTTGAATCTTTGGCATCGAAGGACTGCATATTTGGAACGAGAGTCTGCAATGTATTTTTCTCATCGTTTGGTTTGACTACCTTCGTTGGTTGATTTTCCTCAAAAAAGGATGCAGCCCAGGCATTAAAATTTTCATCTTTTAAATTGGCATAAATGTTCGTGCCGATCATTTTATCTTTCCGGGTCTTGAGTCTTTCGGCCCGTTTGCTTGCGGTGTTGGTAACTATTTTCTGAATAAAACCACTTTTCAGGGATGCAAGCATGCCGCCGTTTTTTTCTATTTCTTGAAACAGCCCCCAGGCCTTTTGTGCAAGATCGGCAGTCAGTCGCTCAACGTACCAGGAACCGCCGGCCGGGTCTGCTACTTTGTCCACGTATGATTCTTCTCTTAAAATGAGATGGGTGTTTCGTGCGATACGGCGGGAAAATTCCTGCGCTGTTTCTAAAACAGAATCAAATGGCTCCACATTCAGGCTGTCACAGCCGCCGAAAATAGCAGATAAAGCTTCTGTGGTACCGCGCAGGATGTTTACATGAACATCCGTACCGGATTTGTTGACCAGGGATGATTGGGCATGAATGGTCATTTTCTGAGCGTCGACACTACCGCCGAACGCTTTTACCAACTGACTCCAGAGAATCCGCGCTGCTCGTAGCTTGCTGATTTCCATGAAAAAGTGTGACCCGACAGCAAAGGAAAAGCGAATTTTTGGCGCGACATTTTCGCCCGTTAGCATTTTGCTCTGCGTTAAGATACCCCGAAGATAGTCTGCACCTGTTGCCAGCGCAAAAGCTAATTCCTGCACCGCGCTTGCTCCGGCATTGTGATACGGTCTCAGGTCGATGCCGATGGTTTGCAGATTGGGAGATTCCTGCAAAGACCAATGGGTTAAAGCAGCCATATCCCGATAAAAATTAGCCGCACTGTCCGGTATTGTTCCGGATTCCGCCAGAGCTCTGAATGGATCGAATGCGATGCCGCCGTGAATTTCATTGAGCGGCACGGTGTGTTTTTTACAGAAAGCGGTTAACAATGCCGCTGCAGGAAGTCCGGCTATTCCGCAGTCGATAAAAATCGGCGTTTCCTTTAGCTCGACGTCTGCAAATACCGTCTCGAAATCCTCGAGGGTTCTTAATTGGGGATTACCAGTAGCATACAAAGTTTTCCGTTCAGAAGGTAGAACATCCAATCGTAACGTAATGGCGCTCTGCCCGGAACGTAAGGCATTCTTCAGGGCGGAATGAAAGGCCCCCGCTGTCGAAGCAGTGATTTCCTGAGCGATGTTCCAGGTATGTTTGAAATAACCTGAGGCTCGATTGCCGCGCAGATAGGGCGCTTCGCCAGGCAAGGA
>CAYVXE010000014.1:0-54630 GCA_964455375.1 uncultured Calditrichaceae bacterium | reverse complement strand
TGAAATAACCTGAGGCTCGATTGCCGCGCAGATAGGGCGCTTCGCCAGGCAAGGAGTTCAGGTAATTCAGTCCGGTCAGATCTTGTTGATTGTAAATGGGTTGCAGCAAAACGTTTTCGAATGTCGAGGTCCGTAGTGTTTTGTCAAATGCTTCTCCCCTGAGGAGTTTTTCGGCCGCCTGCATCCAGGCAGCAGGAGGGGTGGGGGCAAAGTCATCGGTCAGACTGAGAATTTCGTTATGCGGCGGTTGGTTTTTCATGATCCTGTTTTCGTGCTTTCATGACAAAAAACGACGGACAATACCCTAATTTTTAGGAATGAAAATTTAATCATTCCTAACCACTATTGCAAATAATTTAACAAATGTATCATGTCTGTTAAAAAATCTTGACATTCTGAAAATTTATTTTATTTTAAATGAAACGAAAGCGGAAACAGGTATTCCCAATAATTGGGAGAGGAAGTCCGGTGAAAATCCGGCGCTGCCCCGCAACTGTAAGCAGTTACGAAAACCTGATGGTGCCACTGTCCGGCGACTGCCGGATGGGAAGGTAAGGTGAGTAGGATTAAAGCTGTGAGCCAGGAGACCTACCTGTGGATATCTTCGAGGGAAGCTCAAGCTTGGAATGTCAGACAAACAACCCAGTTTCCAATCCCCCGGAGAGTGGGTTTTTTTTATGTCTTCGAACCCTTCTCAAAATCCAGTTTTCCGCCCAATGATATTTTCAAATTCGTATCGGGATTATGCGATGAAAATCCATGCTTTTTTACTGTCATTTTATTTTATTTCAGGGCTCATTGCGCCGCGTCTGCATGCTCAATCCATCGTCAAAATTGACGGATACGTGGTTGACTGGAATGGCATGCCTTTAGACGGTGCGAATGTGGTAGTTGTGGGAACGGCGGTTGGTGCGAGCACCAATGAGAACGGGTATTTTGCCATCGAAAATTTGTTTGCCGGTGAGTATGATGTTCAAGCCGGTTATTTGGGTTTTCAAAGTCAAACCCGCAAAGATGTCGTGGTGAGCAAAGAAAGTCGGGTAACGGTTCACTTTCGTCTTCTGCCGATGGTTATTCGGTTGCGTGAAATTGTCGTGAAAGCAAACAAACCGCAGGATGTATTCAGCGAAATTATGACTGCCGAAGACATTCAAAAGAGTCACGCAGAAACCGTGGGAGAAATACTGCGCAACGTACCGGGCGTGGAGATTTTGCAGGATGGCGGTGGTTCAGGGAAAGCGCGGGCGTCTATTCACGGCAGCCGTTCTAACCAGGTGCTGGTGTTGTTGGATGGCGTTTCTTTGAATGATCCACTCATCGGGGATGTGGATCTAAATCAAATTCCACTATCCAATGTGGGAGAAATTCGGGTTTCCAAGGGTGGAGGCGGAAGCCGGTTTGGCAACGGTTCGCTGGGCGGTGTCATCGAGATTTTATCCCGCAAGCAAGTGATTAACAAAACGCAGTTGCATTTAAAGCGCGGTGCATACGGCCGCTACGGCATTCAGCCCTCTGTATCCGGCGAAATCAATCATCTCGATTTTTGGGTCAATGCGGATTTCTTAACTGAAAACAGTGATTATCCTTATGTTTATGAACAGCTTGACGGCACGCAGGTTTCCGAAAAACGGATAAACGCAGATTTTACGTCACAGAATGTGTTTGGAAAATTGCGCTGGTCAGGCACTCGGCATGCCATTCAATTTCAGACCTCCTATTTCCATTCGCAGCGCGGATTACCCGGACTGGTTTTCGGCTGGACGCCGTATGCAGATGCAGATACAAAACGGTTTATTTTAAATGGACATTACGCGTTCAAGAATAAAAACCGGTCGCATAAAATTCAATTATCCCGCTATTCGAACCGGTCTGAGTTTTTAAATACTCCGCCGCCCCGGGTGCCACTACGTTTTCGTTCGGTGCCGCCTTATCACACATCGTATGCAATTGTCTCTTACCAGGGTTCATTCGAATCGGAAATTCGATGGCGAAATCGGCAGCCGCTTAATATGCAACTTGGTTTGAAGTTCGATGATTTTCAGGATAAAGACCTCGCAGCGGGGACGGATGGTGCTATTCGTAAAACAAATAATGTCAGTGCGGATTTTGGCGTGTCGCACGCCTTTATGTTGCCTGTGCCATCCTTTCTCACCGATGTGCGTCTCACGACATCCTTGCGCGTGGATTATTTCCATTTCAGCAATCAGGCCATCGCCCGGAGGGATCATCAGGTCAGCCCGCAAATCGGTTTATTGCTGTCCCGGAAAACAAGATGGGCCATTAGCTGGCAGACGACCTGGGACCGGTCGTTTCGTGAACCGACGTTTGCGGATTTGTTTTTTCAGGATTTTCGCGTGCGGGGAAATGCCGATTTACAGCCGGAAAAAAGCCGGAATTTTACGACCGGTCTGAAACTCGGTCTTCCGATTACGGGGTGGTTGGAAACGACGGCGAGTTATTTTCGAAACAGCATCAAAAATCTGATTCAGTGGGAATTGGGGTCATTTGCCACCTGGCAGCCGTTTAACACCGATGCTCTGCTCTCCGGATTAGACCTGGGTTTGCACTGGACGCTTTGCGACGATCATCTGCGCTTAACCGTCAGCCATGTCATTTTGGACGCCCGTGACCGTAGCGGCAGGCGCACCACCAATGACAAAAGGCTTACCTATCGGCCAAAACATACCAGCAAGCTTGGTGTGCAAATAAAGGTGAGAAATCTCTTTGTTCAGTATCAAAAAAGAATCACAGGTGAGCGATTTGTCACTCCGGCAAATACGGTTCACCTGCCGTCTTATTCTGTGGATGATCTGACGGTTTCTTTTATGCAAAAGTTGAAGAAACTGCAAATGACCACAAAGGTTTCCGCGTTTAATCTTTTTTCACAACGATATGAAATTGTCGAGGGTGGTCCCATGCCGGGACGTACCTGGCGTGTGGGTGTGGAATTGAGTTACTAAGTCGTGTTTAACGAAAACTGTTCAGAGGCCGCAACAAGAGTCCCTGATCGACTCATGCTCTTCATGCTGAGCGCAGTCTAAGCAATTGATTTTACAGTTCTTATGTCACCTTTCGACTCCGCTCAAGGTGAAGGAGGGCGCTTTGGGGACAGTTTCGTATTATCGTTGGATTGTTGTGTTTTCAGTTAAGCACTAAATAGGGAGAGTCTCAAAGCGGAGTTGTCGCAGAAGAGGAGGACATGATTCGGATTTTTCGAATCCTGCTGCTGTGCTCTAAGTGACAAGATAAAAGTCAAGTCTGTAGCGTGGGCCTCAGCCCGAAATGGTAAAACACGGCTTTGAGTTGTCGTACATAAATCACTATAAAATCATTCTTAAATTTATTCAGTAAGGAGGGAAAGATGAAAAAGGTTAGCGCTTTCTGTTTTGTTCTGTTAACGCTGCTTGCGACTCAAACGATTTACGCACAGGATGTTCCAAGAACGTTGTACGTGCTAAACGGGCTCGGTCGAACTGTTTCGAAAATGAATCTGGAAACGCAGGAAATCACCAATAATATCGTCACTGTGGGGAGTGTGCCAAATAGAATTCATACCTACGGCGGATTCATTTATGTGGTCAATTCCGTACCACCCGGAATTACAGTCATCGATGGCAAGACAGATGACGTTGTGCAAACCATCGCATTGACCGATGGCAGCAATCCCTGGGATATGGCATTTGTGGGAACAGATAAAGCGTATGTAACAAACCTGCTTGCGAACAGTGTTACGGTGGTCGATCTGGCCACAGGAGATTCTGTAAACACCATTCCGGTTGGCGAAGGTCCGGAAGGACTTTTGGTGGTGAATAACAGCGCTTATGTGGCGAATACGGGAAATTTTCCTGACTACAATCCGTCAACGATTTCCGTCATCGATATTCGTACCGATGAAGTGACCAAAACGCTTGCAGTGCCCGCCAATCCGCAGGACCTCGCTGTTGGGCCGGATGGCAACATTTATGTGGTCTGTACCGGAAATTTTGCTGATATCAGTGGCAGGATTGCCGTGATTAATCCATTTGCAGATGCGGATTTTACGCCGCTGGTTGTGGATACGGTGGATATCGGCGGCAGTCCCGGCGATATTCAAATCACAACAAGTGGCATTGCCTATCTTCCCGACTTCGGTGACGGTACGAATGGCTTCATTTATGCGTTTGATGTTTTCGCCGCTTCCGTACTGAATGATGCGTCTAATCCAATTTTAGTCGGCAACGGCGCCATGAATCTATTTTTCGATGGCCGAACCGGTGACTTGTACGTCAATAATTTTTCCGATGACGCTGTGCAATTGTTAGACGCCGGTGACGGATCTGTGCAGAACAGATTTGGTTTTGGTGATGGCGCTCAGGACATTGCTGTTTTAGAAGAGATTCGTGATTCCGACCCCTGGAGTGATGCTGTTGTTTCATTTACGCCTGGAGAAGGTGCCGGGTTTGGTGAGAATTTTTTCCCGGAAAATGTGTTGGGCCCGCCGGATCCGGATCCGGGATTGTCTGAATTTAACCCCAGTTCCAAACCGCAGGAAATTCTTTCTTTGGGTACAGGTGGCGAAATTGTGCTGGAATTTTCGGACAATGTGATCGTCGATGGGGAAGGGGTCGACTTTACTGTCTTTGAGAATGTCTTTCTCAATTCGTTTGATAATAATAAACCGTTTATCGAAGCGGCATTGGTCGCTGTGAGCATGGACGGTGTGAGCTTCGTTGAATTTCCGTGGGACACGACAACGTTTGCGGGTTTTGCCGGAGTCACGCCCATGAAAGATAATCAGCACCCAACCGACCCGACCCTGTCCGGAGGCGATTCATTTGACCTGGCAGGTGTGGGACTGCCTTACGCACGATTTGTGAAATTAACCGACATCGGCACATTAAAACAGGAGGGGGCGTTTAACGGTGATTTCGACCTGGACGCGGTGGTTGCCGTAAACAGTGCTCCGGAAATTCCAACGTCTGTTGCCGCAAACAGGGAAACCGGACCACTGGATTTTACGTTGTCCCAAAACTATCCCAATCCGTTTAACCCGGAAACGCGTATAGATTTCACGCTTTCCAGATCGTCACATGTGAAAATAAATGTGTACAATTTAAAAGGGCAGTTAATCAGACGTCTTGTGAATGGGGCGTTTGCATCCGGAAATCATTCGACGATATGGGATGGCAAAAATCAGGCCGGGCAGCAAGTGGCGAGCGGCGTCTATCTATATGAACTCAAAGCAGGGAACCGCAACCTTACAAAGCGTTTGACGTTATTGCGGTAAGAGTAACCCGAGTTTCATTAAAAAGCCCTTGAAAAACAATTTTTCAGGGCTTTTTTTATGGTTCAAAGTGTGTGTGATAAGGCAGGACAAAGCTTGTCATTGCAAGCTTTAAAAACTTTAATACGTTTAAAAAATGTTAACTAACTTTAATCATGTTTGTGGAATTAACTCTTGACACTTGTACATTATAATTGTATTTTTAAACCGAAACTGACCGGAATTTGACCACTTTTATAATCTAATGTGTGAAATTATTTTGGGCATTCATGGTTCTTCCCTTAAGTCCATTTAAGATATCAAGATTTTCGAATGATGCGTATCCCGCCGACATTTGATAAAAATTCATGGAAAAGGTCGATTTTTTTGCAACATGGTTCTAAGGAAGATATAATTGATATATTCGGATGAAAGCTAATCAGAAAAAAAGAAAAATATTAGTTGTCGACGATGTTCCTGTAAATGTTCAACTTTTAGTGACCTACCTCACGGCAGAAGGCTATGATGTCATTTCAGCGGCCAACGGTAAAGAAGCAGTGGAACAAGTTCGCTGCGAAAAACCTGATCTTGTTTTGCTTGATGTGATGATGCCATTATTAGACGGGTTTGGGGTTTGCAAAATATTAAAGTCGGATAATGTTACAAAATTTACGCCGGTCATTATGGTTACAGCCTTAAATGAAATAAAGGATAAAGTCAAAGGAATGGATTCCGGCGCGGATGATTATTTATGCAAACCTTTCAATAAAATGGAACTTTTTGCCAGAGTGCGCTCGCTTTTGCGGATTAAAGACTTAAATGATCAGTTAAATGAAAAGGTTGACGAGTTAGAGGAAGCGAAGGAACTGTTGCGGCAGCAGGCAATTACAGATGGTTTGACGGGATTGTATAATTACCGGCATTTTAAAGAACAGTTGCTTATGGAATTGAACCGTGCCCAAAGACACAACATAAATGTGTCGCTCATAATGCTCGACATTGATTACTTTAAACATTATAACGATACGAACGGACACCCCGCCGGCGATGTGATTTTAAAGGAATTGGCCGAATTGTTAAAGAGCAATGTTCGCAAGATTGACCTTGCGGCACGCTATGGTGGTGAGGAATTTGCTTTGGTCTTAATGGAGACCAATAAAGAATCAGCAAGATTTGTAGCCGAGAAAATACGCCGACTTGTAGAGGAACATCACTTTGCTTATGAAGAAAAACAGCCGAATGGTAAAATAACCATCAGTACGGGGGTAGCGACATTCCCGGAAGATGAAAAGGATTTTGACGGACTGGTGAAAGTGGCAGATGAACGATTGTATTTAGCCAAACAGGCTGGTAGAAATCTGATTTTTTTTGAATCGTGATGAGGGCTTCATGAAAACGACGTTTTTCAGTAATTCGCTATTCAAAAAATTGTTTGTGTTGATTTTTTTTTCAGCGGTAATCCCGATTTGGGTATCGGCAATCTACTTTTTGTACTTCAACAGAAATGGTTACCAGCCGGGCGGCCAAAATATCCCTTTAATGTTTTACGGTCTCATCTTTTTGGCTGTGGTGCTTTCCGCATTTGCAGCATTCTATTTCAGTAAGTCGGTAAGTTCCCCCATCACGCATTTCATACAAAGCGCTACCGAAATCGCACGAGGAAATTTTTCACGCAAAGTTCCGGTTGAATCGGAAGATGAAATTGGTCGTCTTGCCCGTATTTTCAACTATATGGTAACGGAACTGCGCCGGCTCGATGAGATGAATCTCAATAAAATAATCAACGAAAAAAATAAAACAGAAACGATCTTAAAAAATATTGCGGATGGCGTAGTTGTCACGGATCGGAAGAACCGCATTTTGTTGATTAATTTTGTAGCTGAAAAATGGTTTGGAGCGGTGGGCCAGCAAACGGTTGGACAGCCCATCGACAAGTTTGTAAAAAATAAAAACTTGACTCAATTTATCGAGCAGACTGCATTGGAAAGTGATATCAACCCGGGAAATATTGAGTTTGGCATTGAAAGCAAAGATGGCTGGCAACAGGTTGTTTTGCAGGCGAGAGCCGCCCGTATTGTTAATGATAAAAGCAAACTAATCGGAATTGTTACCATTTTACGGGACATCACCCGGGAGAAGGAAATCGATCAACTGAAGACAGAATTGGTTTCGATGGTCGCGCACGAACTGCGTTCCCCGTTAACCTGCATATCCGGGTTTAGTGAGCTGTTGCTGGATTCCGACGTTACTCGTGACCAGTCTGAAGAATACGCCACCATCATTATGAAGGAATCCAATCGGTTAAGCGAATTGATCAATAAATTCCTTGACATATCAAAAATTGAAGCGGGAAAAAGTCAGGTACGAAAAACGCCGGTGGATATGAAGATGCTGGTGGAAAAGGTATTGGATTTTAATTCCCAATTGGCGGATAAAAAACAAATCAAATGGCATTTTGAGGCGCCGCAAGCAGTGAGTCTCATTCCGGCTGATAGGGATATGATTGAACAGGTGGTTTTGAATCTATTTTCAAATGCCGTGAAATACAGTCCTGAAAAAGCTGATGTTTTTTTTAAAATTTATGAAGATAATGAAAACCTTACAGTAGAGGTTAAAGACACAGGATTTGGAATTTCAGAACAGTCTTTACCTCACATCTTCGAAAAATTTTATCGGATTACAGACAATGAAAACGTCCGGGATGTTATGGGTTCCGGACTTGGTCTCGCGTTAGTAAAGGAAATTGTGGAAATACACGGCGGTCAGATATTTGTCAAAAGTAAACTCGGTGAAGGCTCTACCTTTACATTTAGTTTACCAAAAGCAGGACTTGTCGTAGAAGCTCAGGAAAAGGAGCAAATGTTAGTTTAGGCAGGTTGATCTTATGGCAAAAGCAAGCATTCTTCTTATCGACGATGATTCCGATATGATTTCCATCGGGGAACAAATTTTTAAAAAAGCCGGTTATCGCTTTTTATCGGCTAAGAACGGCCATGAAGGCTTGGTTAAAATGCTTGAGGTGAAACCCGATATTGTCATTCTGGATTATCTGCTGACGGATATGAAGGGAAGCGAGTTTATTAAAATGGTTTCCGGGAATGCCATGTATTCAGAAATACTGCATATCCCATTGATCATCTTAACTGCCTGGGAAGAAGACCCGGCAAAACTAACAGAACTCTACAGTCGGGGGCTCAAAGCCTATTTAACCAAACCTTTTGGGCATCGTGAACTCAAATGTGTTGTTGAGAATATTATTCAGTTAAGCCGCCTGCAAGCTCCGTGTAAAAATGAACAATCTGATGTCAAAGTAGATACTGAACCTGATGGGGCCGCGGTTAGAACTGATTGTGGTATTCTTGCCCGTTCAATCGTTGGGGTCTCTAAAATGATTTTGGAAGGTTTGGACGGGGAAATAAGTGAGCGACAAAAAACCGGACTGACTGCTATTTATAACAGCGGCAGGTTAATACACAAAAAACTCGGTTTTGAAAATTAATGAATAATAGATGAGCATTGTACTCAAGGAAAAAGAGTCTAAAATTCTAAACCCGCGCATCCTGTTAGTCGAGGATGACGCTTACTATGGCGAACTTATGTATCGCTGGCTGCATAAAAATACGAATCATAGTGAGATACTGTGGGTTAAAACGGGGGGTGAAGCGGTAAAATTGTTGTCTGAACAGCACTGCGATCTTCTCCTTCTTGATATCGATTTGCCGGATATGCCAGCCCTTGATCTTTTGGATGAAGCTTTTCCTGCTGGGGAATACTGTCCTTTCATCATAATTTCCGAAACAGATGAAAACAAAATTACTGTAAAGGCGCGACGACGCGGCGCTAAGTCTGTCATCATCAAATCGAATAAAATGCTTGAAGTTCTTTCCGAGCAGTTAGTTAATGCGCTTCGTGAAATGAAACATTCAGAGCAATTAAACGAGCATTCTACACTGTATTATGATCTTTTGGAAAATGCGAATGATGCTATTTATTTTCATGACAAAAACGGTGTGTTTGTGTATTTGAATCGCAAGGCTGAAAATCTTACAGGTTATAACCGTAGAGAATTGCTGGGCAAATCAATTAATGGTATTCTCTTACAGACCGGCAAAAAGATGTTTCGCGAAAAACTCAGAAAGGGTCGTGTGTTGAAATGGGATCGAAAATTCGAAATAGAGATAAAGACAAAATACAATAAAATTATTCCTGTGGAACTAACCGTTTCTCCTATTTTAAAAGATAAAAAACTCATTGGATTTGAAGGGGTTGCCAGAGATATTCGAGAAAGAAAAAAAGCGCAAAAACTTTTGGAGAAACGAGAAGCGTACATTCATCGACTAAACGTGGAAATTCAGAAGAAAAACATGAAACTCGAGGAAAGAACAAGAATTCAATCGGAGTTTGTTTCCAATATCAGCCACGAGTTTCGTACGCCTATTAATGGAATCATCGGGTATACGGATTTACTATTGGACGCCATTTACGGGCAGCTAAAAAAAGAGCAGATAACGGCCTTAGAGAATATAAAAGGTTGTGCATCGAATTTATTAACGATGCTTCAGGAAATCCTGGATTGGTCTAAGATAAAAAGTAATCAATTGGAACTAACATGCGCATATTGTTCGCCGCAGGACTTAATTGAAGCCACGATTGGCACCATTCGGCCCATTGCACAACAGAAAAAATTGGTTGTGGAAAAAGTTGCCGATGCTGATTTAACGCCTATCTATGCTGATTTTCAAAGATTGTATCAGGTGTTTGTGCATTTGGCCGGAAATGCGGTGAAATTTACCTCTGAAGGTAAAATTACAATCGGCGCCAGGCGGTTAAGTCGTAAAATTCAGTTTTTTGTGAAGGATACCGGAATTGGGGTAAGCACAGATATCAAGGAAATGATCTTTCAGGAATTCCGGCAGGGTGACGGTTCCAATACGAGGTTTTATGGCGGTATCGGTCTGGGACTGAGTTTATCGAAAAGGTTAATTGCTATGCATGACGGACAAATTGGTTTTGAATCCGGAAACGATTGTGGCAGCATGTTTTATTTTAATATTCCATTACATAGGAAATCAGAAAAAGTTCTTTGAAGAGATCGTCGTATATGTTTATGGAAGGAAAAAAGACAATCTTATTCGTGGATGATGATCCCGACATGTTAGAAATAGGCGGTATTATTCTAAAAAAAGCGGGATACGCCTACCTTGGAGCTGTCAATGGCGAGGAAGGGCTGGCCACGTTGTTGCAGGAGAAACCTGACCTGGTTATTTTGGATTATATGATGCCCAATATGAACGGGTACCAATTTTACAATAATCTCTTTCATAATCCAATTTACCAGGAAGTGAAAGACACCCCGGTCATTATGTTAACGGCCATTTCCGAGAAAGAGATTCAACGTCAGGAGCTTTTTGAAATGGGCTTGAGTGCTTTTTTACAAAAGCCTTTCGGAAACAAAGAGTTTTTGAATGTGATCGATAACGTTTTCATTCTTAGCGGCCTACGAAAAAAGAACAAAGAGTTACAGGAAGAAGTTAAGCGTACGGAATATAAATATCAGGATTTAATTGAAAACGCCAGTGATTTGATTTTTACCCTTGATACCCAAGCAGAGTTTGTGTTCATCAACCGCCGGTTGGCACAAATTACCGGCGGTGACAGACTTAGTTGGATAGGGAAAAGCTTTTTTGATCTGGTTGTACCGCGGGACGGAGAAACTGCCAAAGCACACTTTAACCAAACCTTAAATGGCCGTTCCAGTATTTTTGAGGCTCGTGCCAGTCATGAAAATGGCAAAACCATTTATCTCTCAATTAATATTAATCCTATTTTTGAACGCGGGCAGGTCGTTGGGTGTGTTGGCATCGCCAGAAATATTACCGAGAAAAAGCAGCTTGAGGAAGAAATAATCGAGTTGAAAAATTTTAACGAAAGTATTATCGAAAGCATGGGTTCCGGCCTGATCACGCTTGATCTGGATAGAAGGGTAACGTCTTTTAACACCGGAGCTGAGGAGGTGTTAGGTTATTCTGCGAAAGATGTGGTCAACAAGTCCTTCGACGAAATCTTTTCGACTGAAGATTGTGATTTGCTGCTATCCACGCTTGAAGACCCTGACCAGGGCTTACTCAACCGTGAAATGCAGTTAATCACGAAAAAAGGCCGGCAAATATATATCGGTTATACGGTTACGCAGCGCTTTGATACACAGCATCACCGGGTGGGGTCTATTATTTCGTTTAAAGATATTTCGCAAATTAAACAGATGCAGGTTGAGGTGCAAAGGATGGACAGGCTGGCGTCCATGGGAGTGTTGGCATCCGGTATTGCGCATGAAATACGGAACCCGCTTGCAGGAATAAAAACCATCGCTCAGACTCTGGAAGAAGAAATTGAACCGGATGATTCCAAACGTGAATATGTTTCCCGGATTGTCCGACAAGTCAATCGGATGGACGATCTGCTGAAAACAATTTTTACGTATGCAAAACCGAGGGAACCGAAGCGAAAAGACCACCGTTTGCAAGAAATTATTCAGGAAGTTGTCGCGTTGCTGGAGAATCGAATGCGCGGGCAATCCGTTGTTTATAAGGAAACGTTTCACGCAGAATTGCCCTTAGTTTATGTGGATTTTTATCAAATTCAGCAAGTTTATGTCAATCTGTTTTTAAATGCTCTTGATGCTATGCCCAACGGTGGAGAATTAATTTTCGATGCATATCCCAAAATAACGACGTTGAGAAAAATGGACCGTCGCGGCCGTGCCTTTCCCATTCAAAATAAAAGTGCACCTTACGTAGAAACGAACTTAAGTGATACCGGCGAAGGGATTACATCCGAAGCGCTGAATTCAATATTTAATCCGTTTTTTACTACAAAACCCCAGGGAGCCGGCCTGGGGTTGTCCATTGTTTACAGAATTATTACCGAACATGACGGTGATATTCAGGTGGAAAGTAATCCGGGTAACGGAACAACCTTTAAACTGTTATTACCTACCGAGGGGTGAATTGTAAATGTCACAGGCGAATGTACTGATTGTGGAAGATAATGAAGATTTGTGCCAGACTTTGGCGGACGTTCTTAGAAAAGAAGGGAACAAGGTCAGGACTTCATTTACGGGTAAACATGCTCTCTCTGTCCTGAAAAATGACATTATTGATTTGGTGTTGTTGGATATCAAGCTGCCCGACATGAATGGTATCAAGATTCTGAAAGAAATAAAAGATACTGATCCGGATATTCTTGTGATTATGATCACCGCTTCTACGGACGCAAGACCGGCTGTGGATGCAATGAAAATGGGTGCCTATGATTACTTAATGAAACCATTTGAACTTGATCAGCTAAAATTGTCTGTCGCCAAAGCATTGGAAAATCAGAATTTGAAACGTGAAGTTTCCCGGTTAAAGAATCAACAGAAAGAACAATTCCCCGATAACGAGATGTTTGGGAACACGAAACCGATGCAAGAATTGAAAAAATTAATTAAAATTGTTGCAGCCACGCCAAAAACATCGGTTTTGATTCAGGGAGAAAGTGGTACAGGCAAGGAACTCGTTGCTAATGCAGTGCATAATTGGAGTGCCCGGAAAGACAAGCCGCTCATCAAAATTAACTGTAGTGCGATTCCGGAAAATTTACTGGAGAGTGAGTTGTTTGGTCATGAAAAAGGTGCCTTTACCGATGCGCAAAATTTAAAAAAGGGTATATTTGAAATGGCCAATAATGGAACGATCTTTTTGGATGAAATCTCCAGCATGCAAATGTCGGTTCAGCCAAAGTTTTTACGGGTGCTGGAAACACAATCATTCCGACGGATTGGCGGAACTTCTGACATTCAAATTGATGTCCGAATTATTGCTGCCACCAACCGGAATTTGGAGGATTGCGTCCAACAACAGACCTTTCGGGAAGATTTATACTACCGTTTGAAAGTAATGGTTCTAAATCTTCCTACACTTAGAGAACGAACCGCAGATATCATTCCACTCGCCATGTTATTTATTGATCGTAATAACAAAGAGTTTGGTAAAGAGATTAAGGGAATTAACGCAGAGGCACAGGAGAGAATGCTAAAATATCGCTGGCCGGGAAATGTGCGGGAATTAAAAAATGTCATTGAAAGGGCGGTGATTTTATGCCAGGAAGATAAACTTCAAGCTGAACATTTACCTTTAGAACTGCAGGATGGTAATTCTCAAATTGCAACGTCAAGGGAGTTTACAGCCTTTTCCAATGAAAATGACTCATTGGAATTCATGGAAAAACGCCACATTATGCATGTGTTGAAAAAATATAATGGTAATAAATCTAAAACATCAAGAATGTTGAACATTTCCCGGTCCACATTGCGCGAAAAAATGAAAAACTATGGAATCGCGTAGGATAAAAGCGGTCTATTATTGACCACACTGTATGAAAATTACACGTAAATCTTCTTTTTAACCTCTTTTAAATACACACCTTTACTATATTCTTTAAACTATCTTAATATTTCAAACGGCATAATAAAGGTTTTTAGTGAACGTGACGAAACCTCTTTTGAACAGAACAACTGTTTTTCTGTTTTGCACGTAACTGCCTGGTACATGTTTTGCAGAATTTTCCGGCTATAATCTATATGGAATAAAGGAGATTCTTTGCATGTGTGCAGAGAAAAAAATATTAATTGTTGACGATGAAGAAGATTTGACCTGGGGAATTTCCAGGAATTTACTGAATTCCGGCTACCATTTTGAGGTGCATTGTGCAAACGATGGGGATTCTGCCTTCGAAAAATTGGAAAAAAACACCTATGATTTGGTGATTTCCGACTTTCGTATGCCCGGGCGCAACGGATTGGAATTAATTCTGGATGTTCGCCAGAGGAACCCGGAAACAGAAATAATTTTAATGACGGCTTACGGTTCTGATGAAATTAAGAAAAAAGCGGAAGAGCAAGGTAGTTTCTTTTATATCGAAAAACCATTTGAAATGAATTACCTGAAGCATTTAGTGTTTGAGGCACTGGGCATTGGCGATTTCGGTTTTGACGGTTTCCTCAGCAAAATGGGTGTCAGGCAATTAATTGAACTGAATTGCCGCATGAAAAAAAACAGCTCGCTCATGATATCCCGAAAAAAAGAGAATGGGAAGATCTTTTTTCACAACGGTCATGTTATCCATGCCGAATGTGGTCAGTTGCGAGGCGAGCAGGCCTTTTCTAATTTGCTAAAATGGCATAGCGGTACTTTTACAATAAAGCGGGAACCTTTAACAGCGCAGAGAACAATCTCAAGGGATTGGAAAGCTCTGATTCACCAGTACATTTAATGGACTGAATTTGTTCAAGACATAAGGATAATTACGATGGGAGAAGTTATAGCAATTGCCAGTCAAAAGGGCGGGGTTGGTAAAACGACGACGGCAGTAAATTTAGGTGCAAGTTTTGCATCTTTAGGATATCATTGTTTATTGATTGACGTTGATCCACAGGGCAGTGTTGCTTCCAGTTTCGGATTTACACGTTATGATATCGATGTGGGAATCATCGATGTTTTTACAAAAGCGGTTCCAATTGGGAATGCTATTCATCCTACCGGTTATGAAAATTTTGACTTTATTCCCATTAATTTATGGTCAGATGAAAATGAGAAAAGGAAACGAATCGGTGTTGCTCCAAAAATCCGTCTAAAGGAAGAACTTGCCACCATAAAAGACCAGTATGATTTTATTCTGATAGATTGTCCGCCGTCATTGGGAAACCTTACATTTAATGCACTGATTGCTGCTGATTCTTTAATTGTACCCATTCAGTGCGAATATTATGCTCTGAAAGCATTGGGGCGGTTTCTTAAATTGACCAGGGTCATTAAAAATGATAATAATCCAAATTTGAAATACCGGGGATTCCTCCTGACCATGGTAGATTTGCGAAATAATCTGACTAAAATTGTGGCAGAGAAGATCCGGTATACGTTGCAAGGACTGGTATTTGACACGATGATTCCACGAAATATTCGTTTAGCGGAGGTACCCTACTACGGAAAGCCGGTCATTGGTTTTGATAAATCATGTAAAGGCACCACAAGTTATCTGGACCTGGCAAATGAAATATTACGACAAGATGATATGGAACCGATTGTCGTTAGTGCGGCAGGTTCCAGGAGTAATGTCGAACTTGCAGAGGGAGTTTGATAGTGTCGACCATTTTAGTTGTTGAGGATGATAGGCACACAAGAGATGGCTTGTGTGAACTTCTTAGCAGTGAAGGCTATGATGTGGATCATGCAAGAACCGCATCGGCGGCATTACATAAATTAGACTCCCGTGTGGCATTGCTTCTCTCAGATCTGAAATTGCCGGATTTTTCCGGTCTTGAATTATGTGAAAAGGTGATGAAAAGGAATCCGGATTTGAAATCGATTATTATGACGGCGTACACATCGGAGGAAATGTACAAAAAAGCTAAAAAATTAGGCGTCCATTCCTGGTTGACCAAACCACTTGATATTGATTTATTGTTCAAGCTGGTGGCAGATGCGCTGAGTTCTGTAACTGTTGTAAAAAACGATATGCCAATTGTTTAACGAGGGAAAATCAGGTTAGCGAAATTGAAGCTGTTGCTTACAATGTTTGTTGAGTCTTTTTTGAAAAGGATCTTTTTTGTTTTTTTGACAGCAATGATGCTTATTTCTGTTCTTAGTTTTTCATTAAGAGAGAAGAAATTGGATGAAACGAGGTACGAAATTACTTTCGTTGAGAAGAAAGTACGGGAAATTCAAAAATTCCTTGCTGTTGATAATGCGAGAGCGATGTCCATGAAAAAGATAAAAAAGATAATTTTCACATATAATAAACAGATGGCATATAACATTCAAAATGAAATCGCAAATGAAATTTACAATATGAGTGTGATGTACGCAAATTTGGACATAAACCTCATTTGCGCGACGATCACGCACGAAACCGCTAGATCCTGGCGTCCGGAGGTTGTATCTCCTGCCGGTGCTATGGGTTTGATGCAAATAATGCCTTATACCGGTTATTTTCTCAGTAAACTTGAAGGGTATAAGTGGACCAATGCCAAAGAAGTTTTATTTGATCCTGTGAAAAACATCCACATGGGCTGCCGGTATCTCTCTATGTTGGTTGAGATGTATCATGTGGATGGAGGACTTGCGGCATATAACGGTGGAGAATCCAGAGCAGCAAAGTGGTTGGCAAGCGGTCGTAATGATGATGAACTTTTTGAAGAAACCCGCAGTTATGTCCCCGCTGTTTTGCATCTGTATAATGGGTACAAAAATTAATCTCAAGGCACATACACGTGAATGAAGACAACGTAATCATGGATGATTTTTATCAGGAATTAGTGAGGCGCTTTTTCAATAAGGATAGCTATTTTTACCATAGTATTAATCAGGAAATAGAGCATCTCAAGCAAGATAACGGGACGATTTCGAGTGAAAATAGTCTTTTACTGGGTAGTTTATTTGATAAATTGGTCGAGTCGGAAGATCCAGTGATTTTGCTCAATGATATTCATGAAATAAATGGATTTCATGGCTTTGTTCAAGCTCTTGCTGAAGAGGTGGACCTGCTTAAAACAGAGGATTACGATCAGGAAAGAATGAAAATTCAAATACAATTACTTGCTCAATCGCTTATTCGACAGGCCTTACATGCTCTTGATGATGAACCGACAAAATTAACCTTTAAAAATCTGTTCAATATTGAAGAGACAGCAGGTGATAAAATCGAATATTCTAATCTCTTATCACCAACGGAAATTACCGTAGAGGACCCGGATGGTTCTGTTCTTGAAGAATCGCTGCAACTCAATGATGAGCTTTTTGTGTCCGGAGAACTGGAACGTACAACGCTTTTTGATTCACAAAAGGAATTGGATGAGATATTTGGCTCAGAGCCGGAAATAAATTCGGTACTGGAAACCGAACCTGAACAGCAATATGCAAAAAAATCGGATGGTCAAATCGAATTTGATGTTTCAGAACCGGAATTGTTGTCGAATAACGTTCGTTCAGAAGCAGATGCCATACAGCCTGCCGATATTCATGAAAATGGCGCTGAGGATAAAGTGAACGGCAAGCCGGAAAGCGTTCTTCCGGTATTTAAACAAAACATTTTAGTTGAAGTTGAAAAATTACGGGATTGCATTGAGGAGATTAGAGCCAGGACCGAAGAGGAAACTGCATGGGATAAATGTCAAGAAATATTTGAGACAATCGCCATAAGCTCTATGATTTACGGAATCGAGGCTTTTGAACAAATTGCAGCTAAGGCCAATTTGTTTATTCAAAAATATAAAAACGATTTTGTGGAAGAACCGGCATTTTTAATTGCGCTAATGGAATCGACTTTCAGGTTGCTGCAGTCATTATTGCAGACAAATATTGAAAAAATTGATTCTAAAACCATTGTGGATTTTTCGAAAAAGCTCACGCATCCCGATGAGTATTTTGCTAAATATACCGAACAGAACAGTCATGCGCAGCAAACACCTAAAAGAGAAAGTGACTCCGGAGAAGTTGATAGGGTTGACCACAGCATTGAACTCAATCCTGCGAATATTACAATTCCCGGTGAAGATGATGAAGAAATCATAAATTTGCTTAGCGAGATTAGCCAGGAAAAGCAGAATAATTCTACTGCAGCATCTCCAAATGATAAATTGATGGATTTGGAAAACGATGCACCGCTGGTTATGGAAATCAATGAAACGGAAATCGAACGAGGCCGGGCTGAATTCGATATTGGAGAGGTATTCTCCCTCACCTCCCCCATTTCACAGGAAAGTAGGAATGATTTCTGGACTCGGGCTGAGTTGTATTTGAATATCGTTGATGACGCCTTAATACAGTTCTCGGAAAAACATGATCCGTTCTTTTTATACGATGATTTAGAACTTGCATGTGAGTCACTTAAAAACCTCGCATTAAAGTTAGATGTTGAACCGTTGGGTGAATTTCCTGCTTTAATTTTAGAAATTCTTAAAAAAAGTGTCAAAAATAAAATAGACTTTTCAGAGGTCGATCTGAAACTTATCGAAAATTCTTTTGCTGCTTACAAAGCTTCTGGAAATGGAGATAACAAGAAAAGTTTCAATGAACTGACGAATTCACTGCAAGAATTATATGACAAAATTAATTAACTTCGGATAATTGTTTCATTTTTGAATGGAAATACATTGTCTGCTGTTTAGCATAAAGTAAAATATAAGAATTGAGGACTTTGCAATGGGTACCCAAAGTAATGACACCGATAAAGAACTTGAGGCTGTGCTCAGTTCACACAAAACAAAAATAAAAATTATCGGAACAGGTGGCGGGGGCAATAATACAGTAACCCGACTTCTTGAAGTTGGCATAAAAGGTGTTGAAGTGATAGCTGTAAACACGGATGCCCAAGATTTGCTTTATGCAAATGCAGATCAAAAAATTTTGATAGGTAAATCCATTACAAATGGGTTAGGGGCAGGCAGCGATCCGGAAATGGGAGAAAATTCCGCAAAAGAAAGTCTGCAAGATCTTGAAGAAAAATTAACCGGCTCGGACATGGTTTTCATTACATGCGGCTTGGGTGGCGGCACCGGTACCGGTTCTGCCCCGGTTATTGCCGAAATTGCAAAAAAACTCGGCGCTTTGACAATTGCTGTTGTGACACTGCCATTTAGTGATGAAGGTATCGTTCGCTGGGATAACGCGAGAAAAGGTCTTGAAAAGTTACAGTGGAACGTAGATACTGTGATCGTCGTCCAGAACGACCGGCTGCTTGATTTGGTTCCGGATATGCCGCTAAATGGTGCTTTTAAAGTTGCAGATGAAATATTGGTAAATGCGGTCAAGGGAATTACCGAACTCGTTACAGAAAAAGGTCTGGTAAATCTGGATTTTGCCGATGTTCGGACGATCATGAAAGACGGTGGGTTGGCGATGATCGGGTTGGGCGAATGTGAAACAGATATGAATGCTGAAGAAGCCGCACAAAGAGCTCTGGAGAACCCATTGTTGGATATCGATGTAACCGGTGCCCGAAATGCATTAATTAATATTTCGGGTGGCAAGGAATTGTCTTTAAAATCTGCAAAAACTATCATGAGAACGGTCGCCGAAAAGTTGGATCCGTCAGCAAAAATAATTTGGGGGGCACGTCTGGATGAAAGTATGGGGAACACTATACGTGTCATGCTGATTGTCACGTGTTTAAAATCCAGTAAACGTTCTGCAACCGATATTGAAATGGTCATCAAAAAGACGGAAGAGGCCCAAAAGAAGGGGCATCGAAACATCGACATGAAAAGTACGGAAGAATCTTTTCTCCCGTCGGATAGCGTTGTGGATCTGATTTCTCCCGAGGCATCTCCGGAAACGAAACCAGCAGACTCCAAAGCAAATTCCGTGTTTTCAGACATTTTTATGGAAGAATCCGAGGCGGATATTTCTATTCTTGAAGAAGCAATCAAAGGGATTTCATTGGGAAATCGTCAAGGAAATGAAAAATACATGCGCGATGTAAAAAATGCCTGCTCGTCATTACACAATTCTGCCGAACTTTTTTCTTATTCAAAAATATCCGAGTTTGTTGAGGCGGTTGGTGAATTGGCACAATGTGCAATTGATAAGGAATTCGACCTTTCCGAAAGCCTTTTGGACTTGTTCCGAGTGATTCCACAAACGCTAAGAAAGATGATTTCCGGTGAAGACAGTGCTTTTGAAAGCGCCGAAGAATTGTTGCAAAAGTTCACAAATATTCTTGAATTACTGCAGAACCCATCTGATGGGAATAGCGTTGACCATCACAAAGATAAGAACGACTCTGTGGCCGCGAATGAAAAAAATCATGGAAAGGATGTAAAATTAACCGTAGAAGAAAACGGAAAAAGCGAGACTGAAAATCCACAACCGGATGGAAAACCAGACCAATTTTCCAATGTAAGTGACGCAGTTAAGTACTTTGATAAACTCTTTTAATAGAATAAGAGTAAAGAGTGTACGATCCTATGGATGGTTTTGAGAGAGAAAAAAATCGTTGTCAACCGTTAAAAGCTGCTTACTTTCAACAGGTTTTTTGCAATCTTTCAACGATGAAAAAGTCTCTGGAAGCACTAAAAAAAGCACCCCGGAACAGGGAATTGCTCATTCAATTTGAAAAAGCAGCACGTACGATTATGGACTTGGCAATGATACACGGTTATGAAGGCGTGGAAAAAATTGCCAGCAAGATTCAGGTTGTCTTTTCCAGGTTTATTCGCAGCGGTGCAATGATTTCGCCTGAATTTACTCATAAAGCCGACATCGCTCTGCACATATTACGCAATATAACCGAGCTCGAAGACTCACTGGAACACAGAATGACTGTCGAGAAATGCAGCAACGCGGTTGAAGATACCCACGACAAGGTTAAACATTTTACTAAAAAAATAACAAATGATTTTAATTTTCTAAAAGTGAAACAATTGGAATTATTTAAGAAAACCTCTGATGAGTTTCACTCCCAACAACCCATAAAACTTGTAGGGAAAGAACAGGACTTCCCGTTTTTTGATATTAAAGAGCCAGAAATTGTTATTCATATAAATGATATCGTCGACCATCAAAATGAAGCAATGGATTTGTTTGAAAGCTCACAATAAAATTTTATATAAAACGTTGAGTTTGATGATTATGAAAAGCCGGTTTATGAAAGCCGGTTTTTTTTTGATAAAATTCATTGCTTATTTTTAAGATATTTGTTAAAGTTCATAAATTTTTAAAACACAGGGAGGCAGAATGGTTGAAAAAATTATCGGAGAAGCGCTGACGTTTGATGATGTTTTGTTAGTACCGGCATACTCCGAGGTTCTTCCGAAAAATGCTGACACGTCTACATACCTTACACGAAATATTAAGCTGAATATCCCGTTGGTAGCTGCAGCAATGGATACGGTCACTGAATCTAATTTAGCCATCGCTTTAGCGCGTGAAGGAGGCATTGGAATTATTCATAAAAATATGAGCATCGAGGAACAAGTTCACGAAGTGGATAAGGTAAAACGTTCAGAGAGCGGCATGATTTTCCAGCCAATTACATTAACCGCCGATCAAAAAATAAGCGAAGCTCTGGAATTAATGCAACGCTTTAAAATATCAGGCATTCCCATTGTTCAGGATAAAAAATTGATCGGTATATTGACGAATCGCGATCTTCGTTTCGAGATCGATACTGGTAAAATGATTCGTGAATTGATGACAAAACAGAATCTCATTACCGTGCCTGTGGGCACGACCTTAGAAGAAGCTGAAAAAATATTACAAACCAATCGCATCGAAAAATTACCGGTTGTGGATCAAGATGGGAATTTACAGGGCCTAATCACCGTGAAGGATATTCAGAAAAAGAAAATGTATCCTGGCGCTGCAAAGGATGAACATGGAAGATTAAGAGTTGGCGCAGCCGTAGGGGTGACCGATGATGCTTTGCTCCGTGCTTCTGCTTTAATCGATACAAATGTGGATGTACTCGTTGTAGATACGGCTCATGGCCATTCAGAGGGGGTGTTACAGAAAATAAAATTGTTGAAGAAAAAATTTAGTGCCATTGAACTAATCGCCGGTAATGTGGCAACTGCCGATGGTGCGAAAGCGTTGATAGATGTTGGCGCCGATGCGGTGAAAGTCGGTATGGGGCCTGGTACAATTTGTACGACAAGGGTTGTTGCAGGAATAGGCATGCCGCAAATCAGTGCGGTTATGGATTGCGCAAAAGTTTGTGACCAGCAAAATGTACCGCTCATCTCAGATGGTGGAATTAAGCAAACCGGCGACATTGCCAAGGCTGTTGCAGCGGGTGCACAGTCTGTAATGATAGGGAGTTTGTTTGCAGGAACAGAAGAAAGTCCTGGTGAGACGATTTATATGAGCGGACGGAGGTTCAAGGTTTATCGCGGCATGGGGTCTCTTTCTGCCATGCAGCAGGGCAGTAAAGATCGTTATTTTCAAGCAGAACAAAAAAATGCGAAAAAACTGGTGCCGGAAGGTATCGAAGGACGTGTGCCGTATCGGGGTAAGTTAAGTGAGATTGTTTACCAAATGGTGGGCGGTCTCAGGGCATCAATGGGGTACTGTGGAACAAAAAATATAGCCGAGTTACGGGAAAAGAGTCGATTTGTCAAAATCAGCGCCGCTGGTTTAAGGGAAAATCACCCCCATAATGTAATGATTTCCAAAGAGGCTCCAAACTATAACATGTCGCAATGAAAAAGAGAAACCGGGTTTGTTTATCCAACTGGAATTAGGGGGAATTACCAGTAGACTTACGCACCCGGTTTCGTGGTCGTTAAAGCTAACGAATCTTATAAAGCATTCACAAATAAGGCAAGTCTTGATTTTTGATTGGCCGCCTTATTTTTGTGTATAATCCCTTTCGTAACCAGTTTATCCAATAAAGATGTGGTTTGTTTCAAAAGGATTTCGGCTTCGCTTTTATCAGTTGATGTGCGTATTTTTTTGATAGCAGATTTCATCATCGTTTTATATTGCTTATTTCGAATTTGCGATTTTTTACTTCTTCTGATTCGCCTGATTGTTGATAGATAATTTGCCATGCTACTCCTTAGCCTTTAGTGCCTGTTTATTGTAGGCAAGAATATACGAAAATATAATAAATTTGTCAATAAAAAATTCTTTATGATTTGTGAATAAGGGCAATTTAACTGTAGCGTTAAATAGATTTTTATTGACTTTTTTAACCTATTATATTATTATTAATTTACTTATTTTTAAAAGTATGTTTCCTGGAAAACTGCTTAAAACTTGATTTTTCCCATTATAAGGAGGGTATATGAAAATTAAAGAAAGAGTATTAGGGAATGTTGCTATTTTAGATATCAGTGGAAAATTAATGGGTGGACCTCCTGATTCGGAAGAATTCAAGAAAAAAATTTATTCATTGCTGGACAGAGAGATCCCTAATGTCGTTATAGACATGTCGGAGATCAAGCGGATGAACAGTTCAGGTCTTGGTATTTTAATATCAGCATTGACTTCTGTGCGTAGTCGTGGTGGGAATTTGAAATTAGCCGCGGTGGATGAACTGATGGAAGGAATCCTGGTGATGACGAAATTGGACACGATTTTTGAAATCTATGAAACATCTGAAGGTGCTGCGCAAAGTTTTTAACGACGATGAATGAAAATTGAAAATAATGACAACTTATTGAGAGCTTTTTAGCTCTCTTTTTTTAGTTTTTGTCAGTTTTGATTCTTGAACAATTACTGGGGCCGTAATTAAAACGGGTGCTGGCATATGACAATTTGCAAAATTAAGGGAGGTTTATAGTGAAAGAATATTCTCCGGAAAATATTCGTAATATTGCCTTAATTGGGCATGCGACTGTTGGTAAAACAACTCTTGGTGAAGCGATACTTTATTCCGCTAAAATGTCCAATCGCTTGGGAACTGTCGATGATGGTTCAACTATATCCGATTACAACGCTGATGAAATTGAACGCAAAATATCCATTAACACATCTATCCTGCACTGTGAATGGAAAAACTGTAAAATAAATGTTCTGGACACACCGGGCTATTCTGATTTCAGAGGTGAGGTTAAAGGTACGCTTCGTGTGGTTGATCTTGGTTTGGTTGTTCTTAATGGTACGGCAGGCGTGGAAGTCGGTACGGAAAGTGTGTGGAAAATCAGAAAGCAATATAACCTGCCTTCAATGATTGTTGTGAACCGCATGGATAAGGAGCACGCAGATTTTGATAAAGTGCTTGGAATGGCCCATGATAGATTTGGAAACCAGATCGTTCAATTTCAGATTCCCGTAAATCAGGGAGAAAACTTTGACTCCTTTGTGGATTTGGTTAAAATGGAGTTAGTGACCTACGAGAAGAATGGTTCTGGTAAATATTCAACATCTGAAATACCGGAAAATCTCAAAGCCAAGGCAGATGAATTGCATGAAAAAATTATTGAAATGGCTGCTGAAAGTGATGACACGCTCCTTGAAAAGTTCTTCGATGAAGGCGCTCTTAGCCCTGGAGAAATAAGAACAGGATTGCGGGAAGGAATAATGCATAATATCATTACTCCGGTTCTGTGCAGCGCTGCCGCAAAAAATATCGGCGTCCATCATTTGCTGGATTTCATAGCTGATTATGCCCCATCTGCAATTGACCGACCCGATGAAGTCGCGAAGAAAAAAAATTCAAATGAGGAAATCAAGATTGCCTGTAACGAAGAATCGCCATTGAGTTTGCTGATTTTCAAAACAGTTTCCGAATTTCACGTCGGTGAATTGTCATATTTTAGAGTTTTTTCCGGAAAACTGACTGCCGGTTCCGAAGTGATGAACACCAATAGAGGCGTAAGTGAGAAAATCGGACAAATTTATTTAATGAATGGAAAAGATCGGCATGAAATCGGAATCATGCATGCGGGCGATATCGGCGCTACGGTGAAACTCAAAGATTCGCATACGGGAAATACGCTTTGTGACAAGAAAAAACCGATCATTTTGAAAGAAATTGAATTCCCTAACCCGGTTATCCGTATAGCGGTTGAACCAAAAGCAAAAGGCGATGAAGATAAAATCTCGACTGGATTACACTCGCTGCACGAACAAGATCCGACCTTTATCGTTAATTATGATCCCGAACTGAAACAAACCATTATTGCAGGTCAGGGTGAGTTACACCTCGACATTATTGTACGGCGTTTAAAAGAAAAATTCGGGGTTGAGGTGGAATTAGTTGAACCTAAAATTGCTTATCGCGAAACCATTAAAGGAAGCGGGCAAACACAGGGAAAATATAAGAAGCAGTCCGGAGGTCGCGGCCAATATGGAGATGTTTGGATAAAAATTGAACCGTTGCCGCGAGGTGGAGGTTTTGAATTTGTAAATGCCATTGTCGGGGGTGTCATACCCTCAAAGTTCATTCCTGCCGTTGAGAAAGGTATTCGGGAATCCATGGAAAATGGCGTGATCGCCGGATGTACGGTTACGGATTTGAGAGTAACTTTGTATGACGGCAGTTACCACAATGTGGATTCTTCCGAAATGGCCTTTAAGGTGGCTGGTTCAATGGCGTTTAAAAAGGCATTTAAGGAAGCAAAACCAGTGTTGTTGGAACCTGTGTATGATGTTGAAGTGATTGTTCCTGAAGAATATATGGGGGACGTTATGGGAGATATCTCGAGCCGACGCGGTAAAATTTCAGGTATGGACTCCGAAGGACATTTCCAGATTGTTAAGGCAAAAGTTCCTCTGGCTGAATTGTATAAATATTCAACCTCCCTTCGTTCCATGACGCAAGGCCGAGGTTTACATCGAAGGAAATTTTCCCATTATGAAGAAGTACCGCAGGATGTAATGAAGAAGATTATCGCTGCCTACGAAGAAGAAAAAAGCAATTCGTGATTTAATGAAAGGCGAAATCCGGTTGAGCACTTAAACGGCAAGAACTTGCAAACAACCTTTTCCCACGGTTTCGCTCTCTTGAAACGACATTTTCAGCGTTCTCGTCAATTGCTCATGAATGATTTTTGACCGGCCGGGATTTGAAGAAGGCCGGTTTTTTTATTCGACCGTACTTTTTTCTTGCGATTTTATCTTATTCCAAATGGCGTCCATTTCTTCCAGCGATGAGTCATGAATTGACCTGTTTTGTGATTCGAATTCCTGCTCAATTTTCTGAAAACGGTAAATGAACTTATTAATGGTTCGCCGTAAAGCA
The DNA here is from genome assembly GCA_964455375.1 of uncultured Calditrichaceae bacterium. Classification (GTDB taxonomy): domain Bacteria; phylum Zhuqueibacterota; class Zhuqueibacteria; order Oceanimicrobiales; family Oceanimicrobiaceae; genus CAYVXE01. Next base: position 28,667 of record CAYVXE010000014.1, on the reverse strand, counting down.
TCTTCCGCATTAATATGTAAAAACCGGGAAAGGTTTACAAGAGAAAATAGCAAATCGCCGAATTCTTCTTCGATATTGTCCCGGTTATTCTCTGTGCAGGCCTGCTTTAGTTCTGCCAATTCTTCCTCTATTTTTAGCCAAACAGGATTTTCATCAGGCCAGTCAAACCCCACAGTCGTTGCTTTTTGCTGAATACGTGCTGCACGCAACAAAGCAGACAGGGCCTTCGGCACGCCGTCGATGACGGATTTCTTTCCCTCCGTTTGTTTTATTTTTTCCCAGTTAACCGATTGTTCCTCTGCCGTTTCAATGGCCAGATTACCAAACACATTGGGATGACGGCGAATTAACTTGTCTGTAATTTCCTGGAGAACATCGTCGATAAGAAAATGCTTATTTTCAGTGGCAATTTGAGCATGGAAAACAATTTGCAGCAAGAGGTCTCCCAGTTCTTTCGATAGCTCTTCGTAGTTTTCTTCATCCAATGTCTCAAGTACCTCAAACGTTTCTTCCAGCAAATATTGTCGCAGTGTTTGATGGGTTTGTTCTTTATCCCACGGGCAACCGCTCTTTCCCCTTAATTGTGACATAATTGAAAGGAGATGCTCAAATTTTTCTCCCGGTGAGGTTCTGTCTTTATTGTTTTTTTTCATGAGTCGCTAAATTTCCTTAGAAATGAATAAACAATATATGCCAAAATATTTATTTTTCTACACAGATTCAATAGATTTATTCTGCTTTCTGCGGGAGTTAAATATCTTGACTCTGACAGGAATAATATTTATAATTAAAGTAATGGTTTGACGACAATTTGGGGTGATCTCGGTTATGTTTTTTGATGTTTTCTTTCTAAAAAAACAAAGAAGACAATTTAAGTTTACTACTTACTATTATAAAGAGCCAGACTATAACGAAAAGGATGATACTAAGCCGAGGATTCAGTTTCGTCAAATTAGGCGAGGGGTAATACTTCAGAAAAAAGCAGTGCGAATAAAGATATTTTTACTCGTCTTGCTATTATTTTTTCTATACTATTTTTGGGGGATGATCAATCAAGATAATCGCACTTTTCAGCTTGAAGATATCAAGATAGAACAAGCACCGAGTAATTATTAACCGAATTTCTCATCGGAAGAGGCGAACGTGCGTGTCGCTGATTGCATTCGATTCCGATTCACGGAAGAGAGGAATCAGAAATTGAATACATTAACTTCTCAACTCAATAAGGTATTGCATTATTTAAAGCGTTTATCCTCAAACCTTCTGGATAGCTGTATTGTGTTATTCAGATTCCTTCCTATAAAATTTAAGCTGAGTATTATCATAGGTTCGGTGGTTATTTTTGTAATTACCGCATTCAGCTTTCTGGTCTGGCAGAACCAAAAAACGGTGATTATGCAACGTATGACACAAGTTAGTTTAGTATTGCTAAAAAATCTTTCTGAAAGTGTAAAAGGTGATTTGTTGCTAGCCAAGGATGATAAGGTGAGGGAAGCTGTTTTTCGTTTAATTAAAACGGATATTGCTGGATTAACCAAGGTAGCTGTTTTAAATCACAAAGCCAGTCAAGTTGCCGCCTTCGATCATTTAGGCAAGGAATTTAAGATAGAACAACCGTTACGACTTTTGAAAGTCAGACATTTTGAAGTTGCCGAGGGACGTAAACAATTTGAATATATGTATCCCATAACAACGCAACTGAGGGAGAATAATAATACAAAAAACATCTTGCTGGGAATTGCTTATATCACTTTTTCAAAGGATGCCATTTTAGCACCGATCGTACATGCACAAAAAATTGCTCTGGGTTCCGCTTTAATTGTTATATTGGTTGCAATAATCCTGATTTATGTGATCGCCGAGAAAATGACAGAACAAATTCGTTTGCTATCTGATGCTGCAAAGCAAATAAGTCAAGGAAATTTGGATATAAACATACTGATTACGTCGAAAGATGAGCTCGGTCAGTTAGCGGATGAATTTAATTTGATGACCCAGCATTTACGTGAAAAGATGCAAATGCAAAAGTTCGTGTCCAAATACACCGTGGATATGATTAAAGATTCAGTTAGTGCCAGCGGCACTGATGCAAAAGCTGTTCATCAAAACGTGTCTGTACTTTTTTCAGATATAAGAAATTTTTCGACGATTTCCGAGAAACTGAACCCGGAAGAAATTGTAAAAGTGATCAACGTTTACTTTGATTTACAAACAAGAATTATCGAGTCCTATAACGGCGTGGTGGATAAATTTATGGGTGATCAGATCATGGCTGTTTTTCAGGGAGAAAATATGGCCGATAACACCTTGCGCTCTGCGGTAGAAATACAACAGCAAATCAAACAACTGAATACAGAAAGATTGGCAAAGGGACTTGTGATTTTGGAAACTGGAATTGGTATAAACAGCGGTCCTGCAGTTATGGGAAATATGGGGTCAACACATCGAATGGACTATACGGTTATTGGAGACGTGGTAAATGTGGCCGCCAGGCTTTGTTCCCTTGCACTTTCCGGACAAATTATCACCTCTTTAAGTATAGCCAGAAGTGGAAATGCCGCTTATCCTACCAGTCGATTGAAGTCCATCACCGTAAAAGGACGTAAACAAATGATCGATATTTGTGAAGTTGATTATAATAAGGAAATTATTTTTTAAGTGGGCGCAGCTCTCTCTTCTGCCCATCTATGCTTTTATAATAGTGGAATGAATAGTAAACATCTTATTTGTACTTGCCTCTTTCTATTTGCCTTGGGCATGTGCAGCAAAGTCGATTCTCAGGAAAATCATTACAGCCGTACGGTTCAGGCAGTGGGGTTGGGTGGGTCTCTTGTGGCTCAGGCGCGTAACCCCGCCGCTATTTTCTGGAATCCCTCTTTACTGGCCGCTTTAAAAGATCGGGAGTTGTTTATTACCGTAAATGATCTTTTTGAATTTAATGAATTGAGCGTTTCCGACTTCTATCCTGCTGTGGGGACAATTGGATTTGCATTTTCCAGGGTTTCGACGGATACATCAAATATAGATGGCGGTGCGTTAGCATGGGGTAGAAGATTTACAGATTGGCTTACCATTGGGTCTCGGTTTAGCTTCGACAAACAAGGAAGTACCTCGTTTGTTTCCGGGAGTTGGGGACTTCTTCTTGGAAATCCCAGATTTGGAACATTTGATTACAACTGGAAAAGTAAAGGGGAAACGGTTTTCAGAGAACGTTTTAATCTCGGGGTTTCATTTCAAGATATTCCCATCAGAAGAAAATTGTTCGATTTTTCAACGCTCCTTGGTGTGAGCTATCTGTTTCCTCGAATTGGCTTTTTGCTCAATGCCGGGTACCATATTCAGAAAGGTAAAAATACGTCGCATTTTGGAGTTGGTTACCAGGTGACGCAACATATAAAAATACTAAGCGGTATAAGTGAATTTGATCCCGATGAGTTTGGGCTTGGACTTGGTTACACACATGACAATTTAAGTGTTAATTTTGCTTATTCGGCGATTCATAAAAGAATCCTCTTTTCCGTAAATACGCGCATAAGTTCCTCGCCAAAAGATCGTGCCAACCCCTATCTAAGAAATGGAAAGACAGCACTGCAAGACCGTAATTACAGGGCTGCCAAACGTAATTTCAATTACTATTTGGCTTATGACATTGCAAGCCCCACTTCGGATTCCGTAAGGTCTATTGTTGAGGTGCTTAGCAACAGAATTGCCAGAAACAAGACGAGAGTGGATTCACTTTTAATGGCCGCTTTGACGTATTTGTCGTCAGGTGAACCTAAATATTTGCGTGCTGCTTATTTGTACAACCGCGTTCTGGAAATGGAGCCGGAAAATGAAATTGCTAATTCAAAACTAAATGCGCTTAAGCCCATTATTGACAGGAATGTGAAAAAGTTTATCGATGACGGCATAGCCAAATTTGAGACTGAACAATATTCCGAGGCAAAAAAACAATTTAACCGCGTTTTAATTTTTGACCCGTCAAATACAACAGCGCATGATTACCTTACAAAAATAGAGCAGACTTTTACTGATTTAGGTGAAGAGTATTTTTATCGTGGTGTCGGCTATTACCGGCAGAGAAACTATAAGCAGGCGCAAAAGGAATTCACGACTGCATTATCGTATAACCCCAATTTGTCCGAGGCGAAAAGCTACCTGACGAAAGCGAAGGCACGAATCAGTGACAATAGAACTAAAATAATGCAGTTGTTAGAGGAGGCTCGTGTCCTGGAAAAGCGGAAGAAATACTACGATGCTACAAATAAATACCTCGCGGTGTTAGCACTGGACCGGGCTAATAATGTCGCACGTTCCAGAATTACCGCATTACGGCCGCAAATTGTTCGATTTGTAAAACGCATGTTCAACGAAGGCGTGGATTATTATCGCCATAAAAACTATAAGAAGGCCGAAAACATATTTCGCCGTGTTTTAACCATGGAACCCAAACATAAAGCAGCAAAACAAAACCTGGTTAAGCTCCTGGAAGAAAAGGACAATCAGGTGAATAATCTCCTCAGTGAAGCCTCTAAAGCTGTTGCAAAGAATGATTTCTCAAAGGCCTCTAAATATTACTCACAAGCGGAAGTGTTGGACCCCGGTAATAAAAATATTGTAACCGGAAGAAAAAATATTGAGACGAAACGCCGGGTTTTCAAGTTGTTGAAAGAAGCCCGCAAAAAATTTAAAGAGCACAAATATTTACAAGCAATTGATTACTACGAGAATGTGCTGACCATTGATTCACAAAATACGGTCGTTAAGAATGAATTGGTGCGGACTAAAAAGGCCTTAAACGATGCAGTCGAGCGACATTTTAATTATGGCATTCAACTCTATACACAGGATAAATACGAGAAAGCTATCAAGGTAATGGATGACGTTCTGCGGGTACAACCGAACCATGAAGGCGCAATGGAGTATAAAAAACAAGCGATAGAGAGGTTGAAGGCGTTGAAAAAGTTAAATAAATAAACGGTTCTGGATAGTCCTTTCAAACCGGTGTCAGGAATAAGTGTTTTTTCTTCGCACATTTTTTTCTGGATTTTTAAGGGGAAAATGCACACATTGTGTGCTATACCAAGTTAATCAAATAAATGATGAATTATGGAAGCTGTTGCCTGGATTGCCGAACAAAAAATTAGGGAGGCACAAATCGCCGGGGAACTTGATAATATCCCCGGAATGGGAAAACCGCTTCGTCTTGATGATGAGTCCCGGCATTCTGAATACTGGCTTGCAAATAAGATTCTGAAAAATGCAGGTTTATTACCCTATCCCATGCAGCTTAAAAAAGATATCGAATCCAAAACATGCGAGTTGGATAATTTACTCATGTCCTTAAAGGAAAAATTAGATGACATAAGGAAAGATATTTACGGGGAAATTTGTACAATAAATGAAATTTTAGGGGATAAAACAGCGGGCCCCATTTCTTTCGATGCAAAAAAAGGTGTTCTATTGGCAAAAAATGAAACTTCAGGTAATGTCTACCATTTAACAAAGAAACATCGTAACGTAGTTTCGAAAAAAGGACAGGCTGTGCAGGCATTGATAGGAAAATATAATCATCTGTGTTCGGTGTATAAAGATCAATATTTGCAAAAACTTAGGGAGAGAAATACGAAAATAGATGATCTTTCCTATTATGACATAAAGCACTGTATACAGCAGCGAAGGATGAGTTCATTTTCCTTAAGTCCGGGCAAATGTAATATTGTCCGGTTAAGCCAAAAGTTTGCTCATCAGTTTGCCCCAATTTGTTCACAGGATGATTTGTTAACCGTTTTATCATAAAAAGTAGTGTCAAGATGAAAAAAGTTTTTTATATTACCTTGTTTTTTATGTTGTTGTTTTCTTCCTGCGGCGCTTATTTCAACACGTTTTATAATACCAAAAAGTTATTTAAAGAAGCAAGAAAAGAGCGGGAGAAACGAAAAACGGATAAACCCGGTTCTTTGGAGATCAAGAAATATGATCAGACGATTGAGAAGGCATCAAAAATTCTGGAAATTTATCCCACCAGCAAATATGTGGATGATGCAGTCATGATACTGGGTGAGTGTTTTTATTACAAAGGCGATTATGTCCAGGCACAAAGGAAATTCAAGGAACTCATCAAGTACTTTCCCAAAAGTGGTTATTTCCCTTCGGCAAAAATCTGGCTGGCGAAAACGACAATCAGACTCGAGGATTATATAACGGCAAAATTGATTTTGTCGGAACTGCTGAAAAGTAAAAAGCTAAAGCGGGAAATCCGGGATGAAAGCCAGTACTTACTTGGAGATATTTCATTCAAGCAGGAACAGTATAAAGAGGCTGAGAAGGCCTATAAAATTGCTGCGGAACAGGCCAGGGAAAAAGAGATAAAAGCGCGTTCCTACTACCAGGAGGGTGAGTGTCAGATTCAAAATAATTCGCCCGTGGATGCCGTGGAGAGTTTTCGTTCTGCTCTAAAATACAGCCCTAATCTTGAGTTCAAATTTGATGCGAAACTGAATTATGCGCGTGCATTGAAATTAGCTGGGGATTATAAAAATGCAGTCACTGTCTGTTCGGAATTATTGGACAACGACTTATATAAAAGGAAGTTCGGATTTGTGAAACTGGAAATTTCCGATTGTTTGTACAGAGAGGGCAAGGATGAATTACAACCCGGCAAACCAGTACCGGAAAACAGCAAAATAAGGAAGGCGCTTGAGAGTTACAAGGCTCTGACGATAGAGCAAAAAAGAACTGAAGTCTCGGCAAGCGCATATTACAGGATGGCGCAAATTTATGAAAATGATTTTGTGGATTTTGCCAAGGCCAAACAGAATTATGATAAAGTCCGGCAAGAATTCGCCCGCTCTGAATATGCTGCAGATGCGTCTGCCAAGGGCAAAGACATTGGTGATTTGATTCGTTTGGGAAATAGTGTTAAAAAAGCACAGGGTGAACAATTACTTGCCGCCGAAGGAAAAGTGGGCGTGCAGCTTTCGGATCTCGAAAAACTTCTGTTGGAATATGGTAACCATCCCGAATTGAGGTTTATGCAAAAGCAGGAAGAATTGGCATTATCACAAACTGATCCTGAAACCGGAAAATCTCTGAAAGAAGATTTACAGCAAAAAAAATTAAATAAGCTGGTTAAAAATAAATTGCAGTTGGCCGAAATTTATTTGTTCCAATTTGGAAAAGTTGATTCGGCCCTTGCAGAATACAACGAGATCGTGACACTTTTTCCTGAAAATCCCGCCAGTGCAAAAGCATTTTATTCCAGTGCTTTTATTTATGAAAATAATAAACACAACAAAACGAAGTCGGACTCTTTGTTACGGGAATTGATTTTGAAATATCCTGATACTGCTCAAGCCAATCAGGTAAGGTTAAAATTAAACTTGCCGTTAAAGAAAATAAAGAATGATGAGGTGAAGACTCTCTTTAACCAGGCGGAAAATGATTTTTTTGTACATAAAAATTTAAATAAGGCTATGCATGAATATCAGGATATCATCAAAAAATATCCTGAATCGGAATATGCAGAAAAGTCACTCTATGCGCTTGGCTGGATTCAGGAGAATGTCAATTTTGACAACGAGAAGGCGCTGGCAATTTATAAACAGTTCGTCGATACGTATCCGAATTCAGAATTCTCTCGAACAATCCAAAAGAAAATACGCGCGGTTGAAAAAGAAAAGAAATTGCTACTGAAAAATCCCAACGGTAAAAGTGCTGAAGCGGGAAAATCGCAAAAAGAACAAAATGTCATTAAAAAGCCTTTAAAAAAAGAAGAAACATTGTCTCCTGAAAATGTATCAAAGCAACTCGTCGATGATAAAGTTTTAGAAAAGAAACCGATTAAAGGGAATCAGGAAAAAAAATAATAAATCCTGTCGGTTTGGATAATCGGTGAAATAATAAATCAGACAATATGCATTCCGCAATTTCCCATCAACAAAAAGGTGTTTACAACTGTCAGGTGTTATTTAATAAAAATCTGAGCGATGAAATATATTTGATGCGTCTGTATTGTCCGGAAATTGCCGACTGTTCAGTTCCGGGACAATTTGTTAACGTAAAAGTAAACAGAGAATTTATCCCTTTACTTCGCAAACCGTTCAGTATTTGCCGTCGAAATTCCCGGGAGGGCTGGTTTGACATCCTGTGGAAAGTTGTGGGTAAAGGGACATCTGTTTTATCCGGATCGCAAAAGGGTGACTTTGTGAGCGTCATTGGACCTCTTGGCCATGGTTACAATATAGTACCGGACTTGAGGAAGGCATTGCTGGTCGCCGGTGGTCTTGGTGTAGCGCCCTTTCCATTTTTATGTGATGAATTGTTGAAGGCGGGAAAATCCATAAGGGTTTTTATCGGCACACGACATCAAAAAGAATTAGCTTTGGTGGAAAATTTACAGAGCCTGCCCATTGAGCTGCAAATTACCACTGAGGATGGGAGTGCAGGTTCACAAGGGTTGGTGACAGACGCATTGATTCAGTATCTGTCCGAACTTGATGACCTTTCCCATACACTAATTTTTAGCTGCGGACCCATTGGTTTGTTAAAGCGCATTTGTGAAATCAGTGATGACTATAATATAGGCAGTCAGGTCGCCCTGGAGACCATGATGGCATGTGGTTTTGGTATTTGTATGGGCTGTCCTGTGCGGTTACGACATCCACAGCCAAACAGTAGTCAGGTTTACAAATTAACCTGCATCGACGGGCCGGTTTTTGATGCAAAAGAGATTCTTGTAAATGGTTGATCTTCAGGTTAAAATAGGTGACCTTCTTTTGAAAAACCCGGTTCTGGTAGCTTCCGGGACTTTTGGATACGGACAGGAAAGTGCGCAACTCACAAATCTGGATGACCTTGGCGGAATTGTTACCAAATCCATTTCATTGAATCCCCGTTCCGGAAATCCTCCACCGCGAATTTGTGAACTTCCTGCAGGAATGCTAAATTCCATCGGTTTGGCAAATGTGGGGTTAAAAGCTTTTGTGGAAGAGAAACTTCCGTTTCTACAAACATTGGATACGTCAGTGATCGTCAACATAGCCGGTAGCACAGATGACGAGTTTTTACGTGTTGTGCAGGCGTTAAACGAGCAGGAGGGCATCGATGCGTATGAATTGAATTTCTCATGTCCGAATGTGCGGGAAGGCGGCCTGGGATTCAGTCAGGATGCACGGGTTACTGCAAGGGTGACTGAGTTGATACGCAAGGCAACCAAACGGCCGTTGCTGGTTAAATTAACGCCGAATGTTACAAAAATTAGTGAGATTGCACGCGCTGCGGCGGACCACGGCGCCGATGCGGTTTCACTTATCAATACGCTTGTGGGGATGGCTGTTGATGCAAAAACCAGAAAGCCCAAAATTCATACAGTGACCGCTGGCTACTCCGGGCCGGCGATTAAACCAGTTGCATTGGCAAAGATATATGAAGTGCGTACCGATGTAAATATTCCGATCGTCGGTATTGGTGGAATCATGAATATTACAGATGCGCTGGAGTTTTTTATTACCGGGGCCAGTGCCATACAAATCGGGACGGCAAATTTTATTGATCCGTCCACAGGGCCAAAGATAGTGGGAGAATTGAAAGAATATTTTGCAAACGAGCAGATAAAAAAAATGGCTGAGATTGTGGGATCTCTGCAAGTCTGATAAATAATTAGGAGGAAGGAATGGGACTTGAGTCATTCGGTGTGAGAGTCATTGTTACGGTAGTCATGGGGCCGCTCATTCTTTTAGCAGCCTGGTTTGGTGGGATCGTATTTTCTGCTTTTGTGGCGTTTCTGAGTTTCATGGCCTTGCGGGAATTCTATTTTATGACAGAGCAGAAAGAAATTATGCCACAAAAGGTTTTGGGGCTGACAGCCGGAATCATTCTCAATTTGCTGATGTATTATTCCTTGCATTCAAAATTATGGATATTTTTCACGTTCGTCTCTATCCTTTTCATCGTTGTAGAACTTTTTCGAAATAAACCGCATCCCACACTCAATCTCGCTGCAACAGTCCTGGGTTTGTTTTATGTTCCATTTCTGCTGGGATTTATGATTTTGATCCGAAACGTTCCTGACACTTCCGGCTTCTCCAGCCACTTTGGCGGCAAACTGATCATCGTGGTTTTTCTTTGCATCTGGGTCTGCGATTCTGCGGCTTATATTGCCGGTTCTCGACTTGGAAAACATAAACTGTTTCCACGTGTCAGCCCGAATAAATCAATCGAAGGGACGCTTTTTGGTTTTGTCTTTGCTGTTTTGACTGCCTATCTCAGTCAGATAACCTTTTTGCAAGAAGTTGCATTGCATCATGTGTTAATGATTGGGGTCATTTGTGGCAGTATCGGGCAATTGAGCGATCTCGTTGAATCGATGTTTAAGCGGGATGCGAACGTGAAGGATTCCTCAAGTTTGATTCCTGGGCATGGCGGTGTTTTGGATAGATTCGACAGTCAAATGTTGGTTGCTCCGGTTGTATTTGGCTATTTGCAGTTAATGGTGTTTTAGTCTCAAACTAAGATATTTCCGTCTTCGATAATTTTTTTGCCATCTAAATGAATGGTTGGTTTAAGAAGCAACCCTTTTATGGCTTCAGTTATTTTGCTGTGTACTTTCGTCTTCTGATTTTCGCCGAATGAAATGTGAACATTTCCGTAAGATTTGTCATCTTCCTGGTGGGAATAACCAAAGAGTATGTTGTCATTGGTACCAATACCAAGTTCATAAATTTTTCGACCATTCGGGCCAAACTTCCTGATTTCTTTTCGCAAAATTTCAGCTTCGGATTTTCCCTTTATTTGTGTGATTTGTCCTTTATTTAAATTGAGGGTAATGGGATATTGCAATTTTTTCTTTTTGCCGGCGATTCGATCTATAATGATTTTGCCGCTGATATATTTCCCGTTTAAGATGATACACGCTTCGCCAGCGGGTAGAAACGTAAATTCCCCGGGGTTCTGAGCCATTCCTGTTTTGGGGATGCCTTTTGTTTTTTGAAGGGAAACGGTTGCTTCGGAGCCGGATGGAGTTGTGATTTCTAATTTCTTGCCGATTGACATCAAATCCGCCAATTTACGGCTAACCATTGCAATTTTCGTATAGTTCGTGTTACACGCGCGCTCGATCATTTTAGTGGTCGCACTTTGCACAACAATGACTCTTGAACCGTTTTGCCGCGCTTCATTAAAAAGCGACTGTTCCAGATATTTTTGTGTGAGGACGATTCCGGCATCGCAGGTTACGAGCGCCTTCCGGATAATGAGGGGAAGTTGATTTCCGTTATTGCTTTTGTGGAAAAATTTAATAGTGATGAGTTCAGGTGTAATTCGCTTTGCAACCTGCCAAATAATCTCACCAACATCGGTTAATGTTTCATCTGTAACGATGAGAAGTTTCTCATTTGGAGATAGGTTTAATGAATTCTTTATTAAATAGCGGATGAATTTTTTTAGTTGGTCTGTCATATTTAATAAAATGCTTAAACCATTCTTGCGCAGATACTTTTGGAAATTTCTTAAAGAGACTGGCGAAAAAGTCGAGATTAAGTAAATCTTCATGCTGAGCATAGTCGAAACATGATTTAAAACAATGGGTTACAGCCTTCGGCTCTGTTCAGGCTGAAGTAAGGAACTACTTTTTCGACAGTCTCGACCGTCTGTTTCCTGGAAAAAGAAGGAGTATCAAAAAAGATATCTTCTAAAGGGAGAATAAACATAAAATAATTAAGCCAAAAAGTCAAGTTAATTTCTATCGGGTTTTTTCACGGAACCGGTTTTTTATTTGATTTTAATAAAAATAGTTGTATATTATTTTTTCAAAAATGGAATAATAAATGGTGTTATTTCACGATCTGACTTTTGGGCAATACGTTCCGGGAAATTCGTTTATTCATAAACTTGATCCCAGAACAAAATTGATAGCAAGTCTAATTCTTATGACTTGCTTTTTGCTGTCAGATAAACTTCTGAATATGTTTTTATTCACGGGTATTTGTACCGTAACAATGTTTTTGACGAAGATTTCCATAAGGATTATTCTGGGTAATTTGCGGTCATTTTTGTGGTTAGTTATCTTTACTTTTTCGCTTCATCTTTTATTAACACCAGGTGAACAATTAATTAATATCCCATTTGTAGGACTTGTGGTGACGCAACAGGGATTGGCTAACGGTCTGCTTTATTCCCTGCGGATTATGTTGTTACTGGTACTGGCAGTTATGCTGACCATGACCACGACCCCAATTGAATTAGCTGATAGCATCGAAAAATTGGGCAGTCCTCTTAAAAAGCTGCAAATCCCCGTACAGGAATTTGCCTTGATGCTTACATTGTCATTGCGTTTTGTACCGATATTATTGCGCGAAGCAGAAACAATTAAAGAAGCGCAACTTTCACGAGGGCTTTTGCTTGAAACAAACGTTTTGCAAAAGATCAAAAATATCATACCGATGATTATTCCTTTGTTTGTTTCATCCATAAGACGAGCGGAGGATTTGGCAGTCGCTATGGAAGCGCGCAGTTATACGGGTAGCCAGGGGCGTACGAATTATAAAAAGTACACATTTACCGGAAATGATTTCAAAACGTTAGCAGTTTCCTGTTCTGTTTTTGGTATTGTGCTGTTCTTTGATATTCTACATTAATGCGGAATATAAAATTAACGCTGGAATACGATGGGTCTGATTTCTTTGGTTGGCAACGTCAAGCTGAAGGCCGAACGGTGCAGGGAGTTTTGGAAAATGCTCTGAAAAATTTGTTGCAGGATTCTCCAAAGACGTATGCTTCAGGCAGAACAGACTCCGGCGTGCACGCTGTTGCTCAGGTTGTGAATTTTAAAACGGATTCACAACTGAGTATTGAAAAAATACGGCTTGGTCTCAATCGTTATCTGCCGGTTGACGTGAAGATATTACATGTTGCTCAAGTTGCAGATGAGTTCCATGCACGTTTTAGTGCGTTGAAACGAATCTATGAATACCACATTGCGAAAATGCCGGTTGCAATTAATCGGCACTATGTCTGGTTCTGCAGGTTTCATCTGGATAAGAAAAAACTAGGAGACGGAGCCCAATATATCATTGGTCGACATTCCTTTGAAGCGCTTTCGAAGGTTAATCCTAAAGAGAAACATTATCTGTGTGATGTAGAATATGCTAATTGGTATGAAAACGAACATCGATTGGTTTTTGAAATTTGTGCCAACAGATTTCTGCACAGGATGGTGCGGATTATTGTGGGAACATTGGTAGAGGTCGGGCGGGGCAATCTTGAGCCGGTTGCTGTTAAAAATATAATTGAGTCGAAAAATCGAAACTTGGCAGGTGCATCCGTTCCTGCAAAAGGTCTTTTTCTCAAACAAGTGATTTATGAGTAATATATTAAGTTAGGAGTAAGTTATGAAGTTCTTCCTTGACACAGCTAATTTAGAGGAAATTAAACAAGCTGTAAGTATGGGTATTTTAGATGGTGTCACAACAAATCCTTCACTAGCCGCAAAAGAGAAAAGTAATTTCAAAGATAATATTTTAAGTATCTGTGAAGTCGTGAACGGGCCGGTAAATGCAGAAGTCCTGGCAACAGATTATGAAACGATGGTACGTGAAGGCCGTGAGCTTGCGGCTATGCACAAAAATATCAGCGTTAAAATTCCTATGACCCGGGAAGGTTTAAAAGCCGTAAAGACGCTTTCCGGTGAAGGTGTGCCCGTTAATGTGACGCTCTGTTTTAGTGCCACTCAGGCACTTTTGGCTGCCAAAGCAGGTGCAGCTTACATCAGCCCGTTTGTTGGCCGTGTGGACGATATCAGCAGTTTTGGAATGGATATTATTTCAGATATTAGAACGATTTATGACAACTATGGCTTTGAGACGGAAATACTCGCAGCCAGTCTCCGTCACCCGATGCATGTTTTAGAATCTGCACTCATCGGAGCGGATATTGCCACGATGCCCTACAAAGTATTCGATCAATTATTTAATCATCCATTAACGGATATCGGACTGGATCGTTTCCTGGCTGATTGGGATAAAGTGAAAGACCAAATTGCATAAAAAATTGATGAAAGCCATGCATAGGTATCATTTTATTAAAATTTCTTTAGCTGTTCTTTTGGTTTTAGGTCTTGTTTGCGGTTGCAAAGGCCAGGATGAAAATGATACCGTCAAGAATTTGGATTTTGTTCAGGCTAAATCGAATTCCGCTGATTCTGGACAAGGACAGCAAGTGAATGACCGCATTAGTTCAAGTAGAACCACAGCCATCACTCAGGCCGTAAAACTGGTAAGCAATGCAGTTTGTGGGATTACGGTTACGCAGATGCAAGAAAGCCGCTACCGTTCTCCGTTTTCTGATGATGAATTCTTTCGGTTCTTTTTCCGGGATCGATTTCAACCCGTAAAAAGTCTGGGGTCCGGGTTTATGATTTCCGAAAATGGATTCATTTTAACGAATGAACATGTAGTGCATAATGCTACCGAAATTATGGTTTCTCTTGCAGATGGTTCAACTCATAAAGCTAAACTGATCGGGTCCGACTATATCTCAGATGTCGCGCTCGTAAGAATTGATGGCAACGGTTATCCTTATATTCATTTTGGTGATTCGGATAATGTCATTATCGGAGAATGGGTGATTGCGCTTGGGAATCCTTTCGGTCTGTTTGAAATTAATGCAAAGCCAACGGTTACGGTAGGGGTGGTCAGTGCAATGGATCGGGATTTTGGCCGCCAGTCAAATGATCGTGTCTATCAGGATATGGTTCAGACAGATGCAGCGATTAATCAAGGCAACAGCGGTGGACCGCTGGTAAATAGTCTTGGCGACGTTATCGGAATGAATACCTTCATTTATACCGGTGGCGGAAATAGCGTCGGTTCCATTGGCCTTGGATTTGCGATTCCCATCAACCGCATAAAACGTGTTCTCAATGACCTGAAAAATAATGGCGAAGTAAACCGTAAATGGAAAACCGGTTTGGTGGTACAGGATATCACCCCAATAATGGCCAGATATTTCAAACTTAAATCACCGACCGGCGTTATTATTACCGACATTTCGCGCAATAGCCCTGCTTCGCGTACAGACCTTGAGGTGGGTGATATTATCGTCGAAGTGAATGGTAAAACCATCACGCATGAGAATCAAATATTTGATATTATTGAAAATGAAGATTTGCGCGGTGGCGATGTTCTAAAACTGAAAGTTGTCCATAAGAACGAATACAAAATAGTTCGCCTGATTTTGGAAGGTGTAAATAAATAGCATAAAGGAATTTGTTCATTGATATCCCGGTACAGTCGCCCCGAGATGGCCGCTATTTGGACGGATGAAAATAAATTTAAAGCCTGGCTAAAAGTCGAAATGCTCGCGTGTGAGGCTTTAGCCGAATTGGGCGATATTCCGAAAACGGCCTTGCAAACAATTAAGGATAAATCTCGCTTTGAGGTTGATAGAATCCTTGAAATTGAGAAGACAGTAAAGCATGATGTGATCGCTTTTCTGACAAATGTAGCTGAACATGTGGGGCCGGACAGCCGGTACATTCACCTTGGTATGACTTCATCGGATTTGTTAGACACGTCTCTTGCAAGTTTAATGCGGCAAGCAGGTCAATTACTGCTTGAAAATTTTCGGTCGTTGCGTAAGCTGTTAGGTTTAAGAGCAATTGAATTTAAGACCACACCTTGTGTCGGGCGGTCGCATGGTGTCCATGCAGAGCCGGTCACTTTCGGCCTTAAACTTGCTTTGTGGTACGATGAAATCGGCCGTGGCGTGAGAAGATTGGAAGCAGCCATTGAGAACATCTCTGTGGGTAAAATATCGGGGGCAGTGGGAACATTTGCGCATATTGATCCGGGCGTGGAAGCTTACGTATGTTCAAAACTCGATTTACGGCCGGCGCCGGTTTCAACACAAATCGTTCAGCGTGACCGGCATGCAGAGTATTTAACAACGCTTGCTTTACTCGCAGCATCTTTGGAAAAAATAGCGACCGAAATCAGGAATTTGCAGCGTACGGAAATACTTGAAGTTGAGGAGTCTTTCACAAAGGGGCAGAAAGGGTCTTCAGCCATGCCCCATAAACGTAATCCGGTTTCTTGCGAGCAAATCACAGGAATTGCGCGGATTATCCGTGCAAATGCTATTGCAGGAATGGAAAATGTCACTTTATGGCATGAGCGGGATATCACCCATTCTTCGGTGGAACGAATTATTATACCGGATAGTACAATTGCACTGGACTATATCTCTTCCCGGATGACTGCAATTATCGAAAATTTGTGTGTTTACCCTGACCGAATGTTAGAAAACATTCAAAAAACAAATGGACTTGTTTTTTCGCAGGCGATTTTATTGGCGCTTGCACGGAAAGGTGTGACCCGTGAAACGGCCTACCGGTATGTGCAAAGAAATGCCATGAAAGTGTGGGAAAGTAATGGCAGTTTTCAAGAGACGCTTTTACAGGATAAAGATATTCGATGTTTTTTGTCAGAAGAAGAAGTTAGAGAATGTTTTGATCTAAATAAAAATCTCAAAAATGTGGATTTTATATTTAGTAGAGTTGGTTTGGCGAATTAATTAAAAGGAGTGAGGGACAATTGAAAGAAGCTAATATAAAAAAGAAAAACAAGCTGTATGAGGGAAAAGCAAAAATTGTCTATGAAACAGACAATGAGGATTTCTATATTCAGGAATTTAAAGATGATGCCACCGCCTTTGACGGCAAGAAAAAGGGTAAAATAAAAAACAAAGGGATGATCAATAATCAGGTTTCCGGCCACCTTTTTAATTACCTTGAGAGCTACCATGTTCCAACACATTTCGTGAAAACACAATCAGATAATTCAATGGTTATTAAGAAGTTAGATATGATTCCGGTTGAAGTAGTCATGCGGAACATAGCGACTGGCAGTTTGGTTAAAAAATATGGTGTAAAAGAAGGTGAGGAGTTAGAGCATCCTATTTTGGAATATTATCTTAAAGATGACGAAAAACATGATCCCATGATCAATGATCATCATGTCATCGCATTCGGTCATGCAGACCAGGATGAATTGAAACAGATTCAGCGTTTTGCGCTGAAAATAAATGCGGTCTTAAAGTCCTTTTTTTATCGCAGGAACTTATTGTTAGTAGATTTTAAGATAGAATTCGGGCGGAATAAGAATGGAAAAATTGTTCTGGGTGATGAGATCTCACCCGACACCTGTCGCTTATGGGATAGCGAGACCAAAAAGAAACTCGACAAAGACAGATTTCGTCAGGATTTAGGCGATGTTGAAAATGCCTATAAAGAAATCCAGCAGCGCGTCTTAAATGCATAAATTAGCCAAAGTCACTCTTTTCGGAGAGGGAAGTGAGTAAAGAAGGCACCGGAACCATTGGCGGGATGATATTGGTTGCAGGGATTGTTGTTATTAGTGCAGTCTTAATGTCGCATTGGTTCATGACGGTTTTAGCTGTCGTTTGCATTTTGCTTACGGCAATAGTTGTGTATTTTTTTCGCGACCCGGAACGCAGCATCCCACGGGACGCAAATTTAATTTTGTCTCCTGCTGATGGAAAAGTCGTTGAAATAAAGGATGAGTTTGAAAATTTTTTTATTAAGACAAAGTGTAAGCGTGTCAGTATATTTTTATCTGTATTCGATGTCCACGTAAACCGGATTCCGGTGAGTGGCAAGGTTGGTTATCTACGTTATCAAAAAGGGTCATTTGTGCAGGCATATAAAAGCAGAGCGTCGCATGTAAATGAACAAACGGTCATCGGGATTGAATATCAAAAATCGAAAATCGTTTTTAAGCAAATTGCCGGACTTCTCGCCCGAAGAATCGTGTGTGATATTCGGGATGGGGACGATGTAACTGCCGGGGAGCGTTTTGGTATCATAAAATTTGGTTCCAGAGTGGACATTTTTTTAACTGAAAACGTAGAACTAAAAGTAAGCATGAATCAAAAAGTAAAAGGCGGCGAAAGTATCATAGGAGTTCTTAGATGATTTATAAAAGAAACATCGTACCCAGTTTGTTTACCATGTTGAACCTGTTTTTCGGCTATTTTGCCATCGTGCATGCAATGCAAGGTAAGTTTGTAACCGCTTCGTGGTTAATTATTTTAGCTGCAGTCTGGGATGCATTAGATGGCAGAATTGCCAGATTGACCCAAACATTTAGTGAATTTGGGGTGCAATTTGACTCCATTGCAGATGTGGTTTCGTTTGGAGCAGCTCCATCTGTTCTGGTGTTTAAAGTCTTTTTTTATAAAATGGGTGCGATTGGCGTTATTTTAAGCTTTTTCCCGCTTCTTTTTGGTGCCATCCGGCTGGCGCGGTTCAATGTTAATTTAGGTGGTTTTGAGAAGGAAAATTTCTCAGGACTGCCAATCCCTGCAATGGCAACAGCGTTGTCCGCTTATGTGATTTTTAATTATGATTTATGGGAAGGTTTAAAGTTCGGCCCGGTTTTGATTCCTATCGTTCTGGTGTTGAGTGTCTTAATGGTTAGTAATATTGAGTATGAAGTTCTACCTAAATTTTCATTTCGCGGCAGTAAGAAAAATTCCATTGTTTTGGGGCTGCTTTTGTCTGGTGTGCTATTGGTTGTTTTTTTCCGGGAAAAAGCGTTGTTCCCACTCATTATGATTTTTATTCTTTTTTATGCGATTCGGGGTCTGGTATATTGGAACCGGGAAAATGAGGAAGATGAAGATGTTTTGGATGTGTCGCTACCTGAATAACGATTAAAAATAACCATGATTACGGCAAAAGTCACCATAAACTTAAAAAAGGGTATTCTGGACCCACAAGGAAAAACAATTCATCATGCATTGGAAAGTTTGGGTTTTGCAGGAGTAAAAGATGTGCGGATTGGTAAATCCATCGAATTGACATTCGATTCGGATAGCGAACAGAGTGTTAGAGAAGTGACTGAAACAGCATGTGAAAAACTCCTCGCTAATCCGGTTATCGAGGATTATGAAATTGAATTTGTGAAGGAAGCATAGCTTAGGAAAAAAATTGAAATTTGGTGTCATCGTTTTCCCGGGTTCGAATTGTGATCATGATTGTTATTATGCGCTGAAACAGGTTTTGAGCCAGGATGTAGATTTTGTCTGGCACAAAGAGAGCCGTCTGGACCACTATGATGCAATTCTTTTGCCGGGTGGATTTTCGTATGGGGACTATCTTCGTACCGGCGCCATTGCTCGTTTTTCCCCGGTCATGCAGGCAGTTATCCAATTTGCAAATAATGGTGGCATTGTATTTGGTATCTGTAATGGGTTTCAAATTTTATGTGAGTCCGGTTTATTGCCCGGTGTTCTGATGCGCAACGAGGATTTACGCTTTGTTTGTAAGTTCGTTAATATTCGGGTAGAAAATACAGATTCGGTTTTTACAAATCAATGTACACAAAATGAAATACTGAAAATTCCGGTTGCGCATGCCGAGGGTCGTTTTTATGCTGATCAAAGTACGCTGTCTCAACTGAATTCACAAAAACAAGTATTATTCAGATATTGTAATGAAAATGGGCAACCGACTTATATGGCAAATCCAAATGGATCTTTGCAAAATATTGCTGGAATCATAAATAATCGTGGAAATGTCATGGGAATGATGCCGCATCCTGACAGATGTGCAGAAGAAATTCTGATATCTGACGACGGTTTGAAAATATTTCGTTCTGTTATTAAATGCGGGTTAAAGGCATTCGCCTGAATACACTGGGGAGGAGACAAAGGTAGATGGCAAAGAAACCTATAAGTCACATAATCATTGTGATTCTTTTAGGTGCGATGATTGGAACGCTGCTTGGGCAGCTCATCGGCCTGGCATTACCTGTCGGAGTTGTCAAAGAATTTTTTCTGAAATCCGCGCCGTTGGAACTCGGGCCGATTACATTAGACGTGGTATTGTTTGCAATTACACTGGGTTTTAAAATTACATTTAATATTGTTGGTCTGATTGGAATTGGTGTGGCGATGTATTTTTTTCGTTGGTATTAAAAGATTTTATGAGCAATTTTAAACCATAGGAGGTTTGTCATGGGTTCCATAGGTATGCCGGAACTTATCGTCATTTTTTTAGTTATCCTGTTGTTGTTTGGTTCTAAACGCTTGCCTGAACTGGCGCAAGGGCTTGGCAAAGGACTTCGAGAGTTTCGGAAAGCAACAAATGATATTAAGAATGAGTTGGATATGAAGCCGATTAAGCGTGATCTTGAAAATACGATTAAGAAAGATTTGGACGAATTAGAAAAATAATTTTTTTATTTAGGAGATACTTATGATTGGATATCCGGAAATACTCATCATCGTCTTTGTGATTTTGTTGCTTTTTGGCGGTAAAAAATTTCCTGAACTTGCTAAAGGCCTTGGCAAAGGTTTGCGGGAGTTTAAAAAATCTGTGAAAGAACCGGAAAAGGAAGATAATCCGCCGCAGGTTAAATCTGCCGAGGAGAATAATCAGTCTTAATTTCTACAGCGGGAGGGAGATTGGATTTTGAAAAGCTGAGGATTCCACAGATCCGAACTGAGCTCAGAGAAGAGCGTTTTTCCTGTTTGGATCTGGTGAATTATTATTTGGAGAAAATTGATGAAGGCGAAAACCTCAACGCCTTCATTTCTATTTTTAGGGAACAGGTTTCGGAACAAGCCCGAAAAATCGATGCGAAAATGAGATTGGGTGAGGCAGGAAAATTGGCCGGGGTGATTGTGGCGCTCAAAGATAATATCATTCTTAAAGGGCAGCGTTCCACATGTGGCTCTCACATCCTTGATAGTTTTGTTTCACCATATCATTCGACCGTCGTGCAAAAACTGCTTGCCGAAGATGCCCTGATCATTGGCAAAACCAATATGGATGAATTTGCCATGGGAAGCTCCAATGAGAATTCCTACTTCGGCGCTGTGAAAAATCCTCATGATCACAAGCGGGTGCCGGGCGGTTCTTCCGGTGGGTCCTGTGTTGCCGTTTCAGCCGATTTGGCGACCACGGCTTTGGGTTCAGACACGGGTGGGTCTATCCGCCAACCGGCATCGTTTTGCGGTGTCGTGGGACTAAAACCAACGTACGGTCGTGTCTCCAGATTCGGTCTGGTGGCATTTGCTTCCTCCTTTGACCAAATTGGCCCAATCACACGCTCGGTAGAAGACGCCGCTCTGCTTCTTGAAGTGATTGCCGGTCATGACAAACGCGATTCAACCAGCGCCGATGTTCCGGTTCCGGTTTATTCGGACATGATTCGTAAGGATATTAAGGGTTTGAAAATTGGCTTGCCGAAAGAATATTTCTCCGCAGGGTTAAATGACGAGGTACGGCGTTCTGTTCAGGGAACGGTGGATTCTCTAAAGACAGCAGGTGCAGAAATTGTCCATGTGTCTCTACCGCATACAGAATATGCCATCGCCACGTACTATGTTTTAACCACGGCAGAAGCCTCCTCAAACCTTTCGCGCTATGACGGTGTAAAGTTCGGGTATCGTGCCGATGATGTAAACAACCTCGAGGAGATGTATGTCAAAACCAGGAGCACAGGTTTTGGTCAGGAGGTGAAAAGGCGAATCATGCTTGGAACCTATGTTCTATCGTCCGGGTACTATGATGCTTATTACCGCAAAGCACAAAAAGTTAGAACGCTGATTCGCCGGGATTTCACTGAGGCGTTTCAGAAGTGTGATTGCTTACTGACACCGACAGCCCCAACCACTGCCTTTAAATTAGGTGAAAAAGTAGACGATCCGCTGACCATGTATCTTTCGGATATCTACACCGTGTCCGTAAATTTAGCCGGACTACCGGCCCTGTCGGTCCCTTGCGGCTTTGATGCCCACAAGTTGCCCATTGGTGTCCAACTCATCGGCAAACATTTTGACGAAGCAACTATCCTGAATATTGGCAATGTTATTGAAAAAAAACTCAAAACTGAATCATGAAATATGAAGCCGTCATCGGACTTGAAGTCCATGCTCAACTGTCTACGAAGTCAAAAATATTTTGTGTGGCCAGTGCAGCGTTCGGCGGAGAGCCGAATAGCAACGTATCGCCTATTTCTCTAGGAATGCCCGGCGTTCTACCGGTTCTGAACAAAAAAGTTGTGGAGTACGGCATGCGGATGGCACTGGCAACAAATTGCCGGATTAATGAAACATCTGTTTTTGCCCGCAAAAATTATTTTTATCCGGATTTACCGAAAGGCTACCAAATCTCACAATATGAAGATCCCCTTTGCGAACACGGCTTTGTTGATATCGAAGAGAACGGGGCAACAAAACGCATCGGCCTGACCCGCATTCACCTGGAAGAAGATGCCGGGAAGTCCATTCATCATGAGGATTTTGTGGATGAGAATGAAACCCTTGTGGATCTCAATCGCTGCGGCGTGCCGCTTATCGAAATTGTCAGTGAGCCGGATATTCGTTCCCCGCATGAAGCATATCTTTTTTTAACACATCTCCGACAATTAGTACAGTACTTAGGTATTTGCGACGGTAATATGGAGGAGGGCAGCCTGCGCTGTGACGCCAATATTTCTGTGCGTCCTTTGGGCGAAAAAACATTTGGTGTTAAAACGGAATTAAAGAATATGAACTCCATTCGAGGTGTTGAGAAAGCGTTGGAATTCGAGATTAACCGGCAAATTGAAGTTCTTAAAGATGGCGGAAACATCACACAGCAAACGTTGCTTTGGGATGCGGATCGCAATGTCGCGCGTCCCATGCGGGGAAAAGAATACGCACACGATTACCGCTATTTCCCCGACCCTGATTTGGTACCGGTTGTCATCGACCGGAAATGGATTGACGCAGTCAGAAAGCAAATGCCGGAGTTGCCCGCTGTGCGAAGAGAGCGGTTTGTGAAGCAATACAATCTGCCGGATTATGATGCCGCTGTGCTCACAGATTCCCGTGAACTTGCAGACTATTTTGAAGCGGTTGCGCAAAAGTGCGGTGATGCAAAAGTTGCGAGTAACTGGGTGATGGGAGAAGCCTCCCGCAGGCTGAATGATTTAAAAGTGTCCATTACAAACTTTCCAGTGTCTCCGGACAATCTTGCGGCATTGATTAATCTGGTCGACAAAGGTACTGTTTCAGGAAAGATTGCCAAGAGTGTGTTTGAAGCGATGGTTTCTTCGCAAAAGACGCCGGAAGAAATCATCAAAGAAAAGGGATTGGTACAAATATCCGATAGCGGGGAACTGGAGAACCATGTCAAAAATATTCTCGACGAAAATCCGGACATGGTAGAAAAATACCTCGGTGGTAAAGAGCAGCTAATTGGATTTTTTGTCGGTCAGGTGATGAAAGCCACCCGGGGGCAGGCAAATCCGAAACTGGTGAATGAAATCTTACGGAAGAAATTGAAGGAACGAGCCTGATAAAAGAATAGTTACTTAGACTCACTTTACGCATATTCAAGCCCTCTAAGCTAAAGTATGTGTGAAAATAATTTCCTCCGTTGCCAATACGATGACGGATTATCGTGAATCTGATGCTTACAAAGGGTTGTTCTCCTGATGTCCTGCTCGAAATCGCTTAAATTTTGTCTTACCTTTACGTTCCTCTTTTTTGTGAATCTGCTCGCTGCGAAGGTTCCTGTGAATGACTCCACTTCAGTCGTCGTTTTAGCCGATTCTCTCAATCAAGCCACTCTTGGAACACAAACCGGGGGGCAGTTCGTCGCCGGCGGCGGATGGCAGGTTACGGGTCCGGAAGACATGATCGTCTATGATCTCGGAAGCTACATTGAAAATGGTTCTCTGGAGATAACGGTACGCAATTTTGACCCGCGCATTCAGAACACTATGGAGAGGCATCACTTTTTAAGCATGTATCGCAATCCGTGGGGCAATCATCATCCTGTGGAAAATCTCGAGACCGTTTGGAATCTGCATACGGGTTTTCGTTACAGTCCGGGGCTCAAGGTGCTTTCCTGGACCTATATTGAAGACGAAAGCATCAATCTCGTTCCGGATGTTTGGGATACCAGTCAGACCTATCAGATAAAAGTCGTCTGGTATGGCAAGACCTTTTCATATTACCGCAATGGCGTCCTGGAAACAGAGAACCAAAATAGCAACAAGATGCAGTTGCGCTATCTTTTTCTCGGCAGGGATAATACAGTAAGCGGCGATTTGATTACCGGGTTCAAACATAATCAGTATGAGGCGATGGTCGGTCCGATTTTTTCCAATTTAGTGGTCAAAGAAATTCTATACACAAGTGATGCTGTCCCTCCGGTTATTCATGATAGTCAAGTTACAAACATTTATGCGAATGCAGTGCGTTTGTCCTGGCAGACAAATGAACCTGCAATTTGTTCGGTGCAGTACTGGTTTTCTGGAAGCGATACGGTTAGCACAAACATTCTCGGACCACCGGATCAGATATTTTCCACCGTGTTGTATCCGTTAGAAAGCGGTCGGGAGTATTTCTACATGATCAGCGCTGCGGATTCTTCGGAGAATCAATCATTAACGGGAACCCAATCTTTTAAGGCGTTGGCAAAAGGTTTGCTGCTTGTCTATCCCACGCATGATACGTTTGTTGAGAATAGCGGTATTTATGATGAATTCCGCAATCATGCAAATTTCGGATGGATGAGTTTGCTGGCAAGTACACAACGAGAATGTTATCTGCGCTTTCAATTGTCGGTTTTAGCAGAGTCAATACGAAAAGCGACCGTTCGGCTGCACGCCAGACAGGGCGGTTATCTGGATGGAGCTGTCCTAAAGTTTAAGAGCTCCTGGAGTGAGAATAATGTGACTTGGCTGTTTAAACCATTTGTGAGTGGCCCCACCGTCGCAACGATCGATTCCGTAAAAGAAAACCAGTGGCTTGAAATAGATGTCACGCCATTTGTGCAGGCCGGAGATTCTATCGAATTTGCTTTGTTGGCCAACGGTACGGACGTCATCTCATTTGATTCCCGAGAATCCGTTAATTTCCAACCGGAACTTATTTTGTCTACACAAAAGCCGGCCCCGAAAATCTCCTCTTTTTCCCCGGCCTCGGGACCTGCCGGTTCGCAAGTTACCATTTTCGGACATTATTTTGTAGAGCCTTTGCAGGTTTTCCTCGGAAAGAAGCCTGCTTTGTCTGTAACGGTACTATCAGACTCCATTTTGACTCTTTCCGTACCTACAGGTTCGGTGTCAGGAACGTTCAAGATAATAAACGACAACGGCGAATCGAGCAGCGCTGGAATTTTTACCGTGTTACAGGCCCCGGTGGTGAAATCTTTTTCTCCCACGTCAGGCCCAGCGGGAACCAGTATTCTAATTCGGGGACAATACTTCACCGGAGCGGATAGCGTTTGTTTTAATAATAGTGCCGCTGAGTCATTTAGTGTTTTCTCAGATAGTTTGATCGTGGCAAAGGTTCCGGAAGCCTCCACTGACGGGGCGATACGGATACACAATCAGGCTGGCAGTGGGAGCAGCTCAGCCGTATTTCATGTCATCGAGAAACCCTTCATTCTTTCCTTTCAACCGGAAAGCGGTGTTCCGGGTGATACGATTTTGATTGTAGGAATGCATTTCTCCGATGTCCAAACGGTACGATTTGCTCAGGAACCCGCAAACTTTATGATTGAAAATGATGATTCCATCTCTGCATTTGTACCGGATAATGTTACGACCGGTCCTTTGACTGTTGAAAATCCAGCGGGGGCGGATACGAGCACGGAAAATTTTTCCGTATTACAAACAATGCTGCGAATTATTTCACCCAACGGGGGAGAAATTCTACATGCGGGTGATGTGTTCGAAATTACATGGAATACCGTCGGTGAAATCGATACGGTTAACATCGATATTTCACTTAATGACGGGTTTTCCTGGCTACCCGTTGCCCGTAACTTGATCAATGTTGGGCGATTTCAATGGACGGTACCCGGATTTGCTTCTGTTAGCAGTCGTGTAAAATTATTTTCGGATACCTTATCGGATGTCAGTGACCAAGTATTCACAATTGACAACATCACTGGTATTTCAGGGAAGCAGCAATCGACGGAAAACAGCTTTGAATTGCTCGGCAATGTCCCCAATCCGTTTAATGCCGGGACAAAAATTCTTTACACAATACCGGAAGAAAGTCGGGTGCAAATTACCTTGTTCAGCATCCTCGGCACAAGAATCAGAACTTTGTTCGATGCAATACAAGACCAAGGCCAGCATTCGGTGACCTGGGACGGACGTGACGATAACGGTCGGCAGGTCAGCTCAGGAGTATTTTTTTACAGAATTACCGTCCCGAAAAATACAGCCGTGGGTAAGATGCTTTTGCTGAAGTAACGACAACGTAACCTTGGGGGTGTCCAAAATGCTCTGATTTGTCATTCCGACCGCAGGGAGGAATCTGGCAAAGTATTTATCATAATAATTTATAAAAACAATTGCTTATATTATTAACTGTCTCAGGCTCAGATTTCTCATCAGGCTGCCGCCTGATTCGAAATGACAATCTTTTTTGACTTTTTGGACAGCCCCAAAGTTGGACAAGTCACTTTCAGTAACAATTACTTCAGAAACAACATGCGCTTGTTTGCCACAAAGTCTTCCCCGATTTTTAGTTTGTAGATGTAAATCCCCGACGGTACGACCTTTCCCTGATCATCACGGCCATTCCAGACCACAGCGTACTCACCGGGTTGTTTGACCTCATCTACCAGCACACGAACCAGCTCACCAAGGAGATTGTAAATTTCCAGTTGCACTGCACAGGAACTGCATGTGCCGGCGCCAATACTGTATTTAATGGTTGTCTCGGGATTGAATGGATTGGGATAATTTTGTAGCAGGGAAAATCCTTTGGGGGCAGGGGAATCCGATTTGTTATCCACTGAGACTAAAATATCGCTCGCCGGTTCTACTACCAGAAATGCCGTGTATTTCGACAGCACGCTGTATTTCGTACTCAGCGAAACGATGGCATCCACAAGTTCCTGATTCTCCCCGAAGCGGTCGATTTCATCCTGCAACGCCCGGATTTTTTGTGCGGCCCAGAAGCGGCTCACGTATTCATTCTGCGGCACGGTCTGCAAATCAAAAGCCGAGGAGGTTTCCACAGGTCCAGTACTGTTTTGGGCTTGCAGGGTCAGGATACCTGTACCCGGAGGCAAGTAGCGTCCTGTTATCTGCAGTTGCTCGTCGAGTGCCAGATTGGGCAGAGTGGCTGGAAAAACATCATACACCGTAAAACCCTGCGGCAGAATTTGAATGTCGGTCAACACCGGGGAAAGGATTTGCGCGAAGATTTGCGGAATACGCGTACTCAAGTCCTCATCGTTTGCAAGAAAAAAAGAACGCCCACTATTTTGGTTGGAAAGGTCATCGAAGAAGGATGCGTCCACGTCCGGGCCAATGCCAAGTGTGAATATTTGCGCGCCACTTTGATTTGCGTTTTGCAGGTTGCTTAGGATTTGCGTTTGATTGGTTTCACCGGCCGTCGGTTGACCGTCGCTGAGTAAAATGACCTGTTTCGGTGAGGCAGAGGTGTCAAACATATTCAGGGCGCTGAGCAAAGCGCTGTTTAAATTGGTTAAGCCGGTGGCTGAGAGTCCAAGAATGAATTGTGTGGCCTGTGCTTTTCCCGTCGAATCCGCAACGACCAGCTCGTTTCGAAAGGCCGTCACCTCTGTGTTGAACGCGATGACATTGAACCGATCTGTGGCGCTTAACCGTTGTACGAGATCGACCAGGGCATGCTTGACCTGTGTGAGTTTGTCGCCGATCATGCTGGCAGAGATATCCACGCAGAAAACGATTTGCCGGGCGTTCTGGTCAGTGGAAAAGAAGGATTCCGGCGGATGCGCCCACAGCAGAAAGAAGCCGTCGGCTTCTGTGCCCAGGTAGCGTAAACCAGTGAAAAGCGGCGTTTGTGTCGGTGTAAA
Source organism: uncultured Calditrichaceae bacterium (assembly GCA_964455375.1). Classification (GTDB taxonomy): domain Bacteria; phylum Zhuqueibacterota; class Zhuqueibacteria; order Oceanimicrobiales; family Oceanimicrobiaceae; genus CAYVXE01. Next base: position 787 of record CAYVXE010000014.1, on the reverse strand, counting down.
GTGCAGGTCAAAATCGTAGATGAAGGCGGTGTTTACATCCAGAAAATCAATCTTGTACTCTGTGCTGGAAACGCTTTGCACCGTGACGAGATTATCCGGGACCTGTGCGCCAATTTTCACCGATTCAATGGGAGTTTGCGTTTTTAGATTTATTGTGATGCTCACGCTGTCGGCGTTTCCGGCTTCATAATCCTGCAATATCAGCGGGAGTGCATAGTCGACCGCATGGCCGGTAAAGGGCAAGGGCTGGATGTACGTCACTTCTATGCGCCGTTCACCCAGGGGAGGCAGGGGAAACAGCCGTAGCCGGAATTGATTATCCGCCACTTCTTCGGCCAGGAGCGGGTCGTAACTGCGGCGCACGATGTCCCGATACTCCTGCACGGCCTGGTCACGCGGTTTGATGTCATTTTTTACGCGTTCGCCGTTAATCCACAAATAGAGGTCGGTTATTTTAGAACCGTCCGGCATATCCAAAAAATAGACGCCCTCCATGGTGAAATTCTGACTGTTCAAAAACGTTTCGTCCAGATGCACGATGGCCAATTGATCGTGAATCTCCACGGTAGCCTTGAACTTTTTGATTTGTAAATCAAATACCTGGCTGTTCACCCGGTTGGGAAATCGCGCGTATAGTTTCCCGGATGCTAAGCTGTTTTGCCACAAAAATAACATGCTCCCCAAAACGATTGCAACTGCATAGAACGTTTTTCTCATGGTAACCTCCTATTTGCTTAAAATCATTTTGCGAACGTCACTGCGGTTCGCGGTTTTCAAACGGGCAAAG
>CAYVXE010000013.1:27804-61805 GCA_964455375.1 uncultured Calditrichaceae bacterium | reverse complement strand
TGGTCTGAATCAAACTATGGTTGGGTTGGAGTAGGTGGAAGAAGCAGTAGCAGTATCTGCCACTATGCAGGACTGCTTTTCTTTTGTCACCTTGAGCGGAACGAAGTGAAGTCGAGAGGTCTGGACACAGAAATCGATTGCAGAACAAAGACTAACGATTTTCGATTTTTGATTAAGAAACAGGTATGTGGAAATACGGGAATAAGGGTAAGATGGGGGTTGCACTGCTTTACCATCGCGGGCTAAAGTCTGCGCTACAGGTTCCAAATTTTCTATTTTGGAACGAAATTGCTGAGAAACTCCGTTTCGACTAACCAATTTAGATAGACAAAACACAGTTTGGCGCTTAAGTGGCGCACAAGGGCATTGCCGGGATCTGAACTGGCACCTTTTGTGAATCATCTCACACGTCCGGTCAAACACAAAATATCAAAAACTGTTGTTGAACGGCCATGCTTCTACACCTGTAAAGGGCAGTCAAATTATCAAACTGCAATCACTTAATCGTCGATACATTTTAAGGACGCCACGTCTCAAGTAAAAAACAAATGATTTTACAATGCATGCTACAACGAAAACCACCTGCTAAATTTAACCAGAAAGATGTTGGTCGAACTTTCAGAAAATAACGACTGAAACTCATTGGACAGGGAAAATTGGCCGTGTGCATCCGAGCCAGTCCGTTCCTGGGTCCAGACAATAAACATCGTAGAACCGGGGCTGTATTCCCAGCGTACAACTAAATTGGATCGAAATTGGCGGAAGTTAAAATCCGGCCGTCCGATGGAATAATCACTATTTCCATCACCGTCTTCATCAAAAAGTATTTTCTCGTCTTCCGAATTGATTTGATATTCACTTCCAGAAAATGTATGGAAACGGTTTGCATAACTATTGTCACGCGGGTTTGTGATCCGCTTGAAGTGGGTATAATTCCCCGCTGAAATGAATGGTTGGCCGTAGTACTGTATGGAAAGGTCAGGCGTAATACTATAGTCGATACGCATTGTAATCCCGAACGTTTTTTGATTTAACCGTCCGAACAAAAAACGATTATCCCCATTAAAATCAACTGTGTCAACATATTGCAGATTGTCCTTATTAAATGTATAAAACGGATTAATGCGAATTTGCATGGCATTCCTCGGACGATATCGAGCCCAAAACCGAATATTATTTCGTCTGGAGATTCCATCATCATTCCAACTGTTAAACCCGCCAAAACCAAACTGTAACGAAGGACGATTATCAGTTGATAAATTGTACCATTGATTCCACTGTCCGCTAAATTTCATGGCAGGGCCACCACGTAAAGCACTGGTGGACAAATTATTTCCTTCTCTACCGCCCCCCATCCAGAACCACCAGTGGTTTTTAAACTGCCCGCCACCATTGACATTGCCACCGGTAAAAACCATTTCGCCACCAAAATCCCAACCTGCCCACTGATTAAAATTCAAGCGTAAACGGCGAAAAATGCTAACTGGTTTATCCCATGAATACCCCATCCAGGTCCACTGCAAGACTCTATCCGCCTGGCGCAGGAACCCCATGTCATTGAGTTCTAACCCCGGAGAGCGCCACATCATTCCGGCGTTCAAACGCAGCTTATTCTTTCCACCTCGTCCGAAACTAAGCATTCCTCCATGCCCTGAAAGTGACGTCCTGGAAGAATCCAGCGTGACATAATCTGCATCCGGACGTTGAAAATAGCGCTGGGAAGCGGTCTGTGCATTGAGAATCGCCTCCCGGCTTCCGCGGATGTGGCTGAAGGCAGTTCTGACATCCACATAATAAGTTTTTTCATGCCACTGATGACGAAAATCAAAGCCGCCGGAATAAGCAGAATTGTTTAAGAACTTCAGGTAACTTGCAGACACATCTCTATGTAAGGCAGTAAAAATACCGCCCACAGCAGTATTCCCGTCGTTATAATCTTTTTGCAGTCTTCCAACAAAGTAATTGGTTAACGGTTCTACAGTTTCCTTCCGCCGAATTCCGTTCAAATCGATTTGTGCCGATTCACGCTGCGTAACGGCATCAAGGACGCCGATAGATAAGCCGCTTTTAGTTTTACCTGTTAACTTCATTGCGCTCAGTATCGATGTATGATCGGGAACAAGCGAATATTCATTACCAGAAAGGTTCGGTGAATATTGTGGTTGCCTGCCGATGCGGCGGGAATAGAACAAACGATCATTGGAAAAACCACCATCACCACCCATAATTTTGTAGTCTAAAATACTTTTCCCTTCAATGAAAAATGGGCGTTTTTCCGGAAAAAATGTTTCAAATGCAGACAAATTTACTTCTGAAGGGTCTGCCTCAACCTGGCCAAAATCCGGATTGATCGTAACATCAAGCGTCAAATCGCTGCTGATCCCAATCTTGGCATCTGCGCCAGCGGAAAAATTTGTCTCCTGGCCGGTTACGAAGGGATTGCCTTCCTCCTTTGGAACACGTCGAAAATCACCAACCGTATAGGGCAACAGTTCAATTCTCCTTGAGGGCTTAATCCCTTTAATCCCATGAAGTTCACCAAAATAGCTAACATATCCACCGGAATTTTTGGGGATATACTGCCATAGTGAATCTTCTCCTTCACGAAAGAGCCGACGCATGACCTGAATACCCCAAACCTGTTCTTTGACACTGGAAAACCGAAGTTGGCTGAATGGAATTTTTATCTCCGCACACCACCCTTTTTCATCGATGCTCACTTCACCAAACCAAACCGGGTTCCAACTCGAATCCCAGTTGTCACCATCATTGGAAACAGCTTCATCCCCCCGGACACCAGCCGCATTAATAGTAAATGAAAAAGCAGTGCGGTGATCGAAATAACTGTCGATATTAATTTCAACCAAATCACCGTCAAATTGGTCTCGGCGTATGACCCGGCGTACGATTTTATTCGGTTCAGTGTCAAAAGCACGGATGCCAACATACAAATTGCTTTCATCAAAAAGAACTTTAAATGCGGTTTCCTGAGAAGGCTCTGCTCCATCATTTGGCTCTCTTTGGGTAAAGTCGCCGCCCCATTCTACTCTTCCCCAGGCAGGGTCATCTAATGCACCATCTATTTTGGGCGCATGCGGATTAATCTGTCGTGTAACATAAATACGCTTTTGTGTGTCCGGTTTTGCTGCAAATAATTGAACACAAAACAGCATTAAAAAAATAACTGTTAACCAATTCGACATAACAACACCTCAAATTTTTAATGAGGAATTTTTTATCAAGAATGGATGCGAGTCTTTAAGTCGATATAATTGCTTTGTTTTTCAAAAATTATCCTTACCAACGAGCGCACGAATCGGGCTCTATACATTAAGACAGCAATTTGATAAAATAGTTGCCTGTTTTAAAAAATCTTTTTTAACCATTCTATTTGCAAATCATTGCAAAATTGACAACTTTTCAGAAAAATCAAATTATTTGCCGAATAGTTAATTGAGACAAACTCAATAAAAATTATATCTGAATGTTGTCAAAAAATTGTATAAAGAGCATTGCTCTCTGCTGCATCTGTAGTCTCTCCTGGCTTGGGGCTGTTTGGAGCGCCCCCCAAAAACCACGTTCATCACAATCTGTGGACGTAACCTACATTGCCAATGCCGGAGTCATGGTATCTCACGCAGAAAACAACATTTTGATCGATGCGTTCAGCATAAATGGGAATCCGTACTATCTCAGGATCTCTGAAAATATTTTGCAAAATATTGAAACCGCAAAATCACCGTTCAACCGCATTAATGCTGTGTTTGTTACACACCTTCATGCAGATCACCACGACAGCGGTGCCATTATGCAATTGTTAAAAAACAGCCCGGAAACAGTTCTGGTCGCACCAAGGCAACTATGCCTGAATTTCATCAGCACACTTTCCCTGGATTTCTACGAAATGCATAAACGACAAATTCATGCCGTATGGCAGGGTTTTGGCAATGCGGCACACGATTCTGTGGGAACTATGCAAATAACCGTTTTAGGATTGCATCACGGGTCACAAAAGTATTTGGAAATTCAGAATGCAGGATTTCTTCTGAATATGGACGGCATTAAAATACTTCACATCGGCGATGCGGAAGCAACAAGCATTAATTTCAAACCCTTTCATCTTCGCAGAAAACAAATCGATTTGGCTTTTATCCCGTACTGGTTCCTCATTTACACCAGACACAACCGCCAAATAGTGGATGACTACATTCATCCGAAACAGATTGTCGTCATTCATATTCCGCCGACAGACGAGAAAGAAATTCTTAACAAATTACATAAATACTACCCCGAAGCCAAACCTTTAACCAAACCGCTACAAAAACTGAAATTCTACTTTGAACAATAATCATATTAAACGGACTGCTACTTTGCAGTTACGCCACGGATCCAATCACCCATTATTTTTAGCACTTCCGGATTGACGGTTTCGTCTATTTTACCATATTCAGCAGGAGCGCCGGTCTCCGACTTTTGAAAAAGATGATTCAGACCCGGGAGTTCAACCGTTTTAAACTGCATGTTGCCGCCTTCTTTTAAAGCCCTGGCAATAGCGGCCAGATTTTGTTCTGGCGGAACCTGTAAATCCTTTTCCCCATTTAAAGCAAGCACCGGGCATGTTACTTCTTTAAGATTGGTAACCGGATCGTAGGTCAGAAAATAACGGAACCAGGGTGAAAGAATCATTTTCAATCCTGCATCGAGATTTTTTTCGGGGTCGCCGTACTTCTTTATTTCCTCTTTCCGTTGCACAGAGAGCTGACTCATAAATTTTTCCTGGTTAGCACGAATTTTTTCTTCCGCCTTTTTGTTATCCGGTTCGGATTTTACAATTGCATAAATCCTTTCATCTTCTTTGCGCAAAATTTTCAGCAGTTCATCGCTGGCCCCCATGGTTTTCATAATGAGTCCCTTTTGCAAAATCAAAATTTGCTCTCCGGTAATTCCAGGGCCTGCCATCATGACGATGAAAGCAACGTCCGGAGACTTTGCCGCGACCATCGGTGCGATAAGCCCACCTTCGCTGTGACCAATCAAGCCGATTTTCTTAGGATCAATTTCACTGCGTGATTTCAGATATTCAATGCCAGCCAAAACATCGTTGGCAAAATCGGCGCTGGTAGATTTAGCGAAATCACCCGTGGATTTTCCCGTTCCCCGGTCATCGAAACGGAGAACAGCAAGTCCCTGCCGGGTCAGGTAATCTGCCAGCACCAGAAACGGTTTGTGACCCAACAGTTCCTCGTCCCGATTTTGCGGGCCTGAACCGGAAATAAGAAGTACTGCCGGAAACGGACCCGCGGTTTTTGGCATGGTTAACGTTCCGGCAAGCTTCACACCTGCGGAAGAATTCTCATACACCACGTCTTCCTCACGGTAAGGATAAGGCCTCTTCGGCTCCTGCGGTCGATTCAATGTCGCAATCGTATCCACTTTAGCAAGAACCAAATCCAGATTAGAGCCTCGTTGCTGCCATTTGCCGGTCAATTTATCGCCCGTGATTTTCCCTGAAAATGTACCACCTACCGAGTTGATTTTTAGTGTAAGCAGGTCATTTTCGTAAGATGCACGGCTAATTGGAATATCCTTCGCACCTTGATCCGGACTATCCATGAAGCCGATAAAAACTCCTGCATCCGACTTCATAAATCGCATGACAACGCGTAATTCAAAAGCATTGATTTTTAATTTACCTTGCCAGTTTCCTAAAAGCTGTTTCCGAATGCTTTCCGGAAGGGTCAATTCGTTGCTGCTCATTTTCTCTGTATATTCAACTTTTGTAAGCTTCAAAGGAGAAGATACCTCGCCCTGACTCCATGTTCCATCGATGATTCCCTTCTCCAAATTCACGGTGCCCTCGTAGGTTCCTCCGATGCTTTTCACGTCTAATTTAAGCCTGTTTTGCTTAAATATCGTGCTGCTGACAGCGATGCCGGAAGCTCCCTGGTCAGGACTGTCGAGTGTAGCAGAATACATTCCATCTTCATTTTGTGTAATATGAAAAACGATTCGAAGCTCAGCAGTTGAAATTTTCAATACGCCCTGCCAGGTTCCGGAAATACCCCCTTGTGTTTGACTCGCATGAAGTAAACTACCATTCAGGATTAAGCTCAAACAAATAAAAAGCGTTCTAAATCCTGCATTCAGATAATCTTTCATCATAGTTTCCTCATTATTATAGATAGGTTTTGGGAATTCTTTCAAGTAACAACATTGGTACACTTTTTCTTGAAAATTATTCAGGATATTCTTGAGTCGAACTAAATTGTTTCAAAATAACCATCATGAATGACAGTTGTTCAAATTATATTTTTTATACACAAAGCACAAACTCTGTAAGCAATGGTTGGACAATTTTCGTCATTATTACGATCCTGTTGACATATTCCAATTTAATCACTATCATTTGAATAGATTCTTTGTACCCTGCCAGTTGTTGACTAGCCGTAACCCATATTTTTTTATTAACCAATAGTCTAAAATGCCGGTAAACCACAACATAATTACTAAAATGCTCATGGATCTTAGTGTCGGGAACCACCTGGTTGTCGACGATTTAATGCCGTTAGTATATGACCAATTGCGCGGGCTAGCACAGCGACAATTACGGGGAGAACGTTCAAATCATACATTAAATACAACGGCACTTGTGCATGAAGCCTACCTAAAACTCATTGACCAGTCAAAGGTTAGTTGGCAAAATCGGGCCCACTTTTTTGCCATTGCCGCACAGGCCATGCGGCGAATCTTAATCAACTATGCCAATAAGCGCAAGGCAGAAAAACGTGGCGGCGACCAACCTCTTGCTACATTTGATGAACACTCCATGCAGCGTGAAACAAAAGCAGACGAACTCATTTTGCTTGACGAAGCATTGACGGAATTAGGGGAAACAAATCAACGACTGAGTAAAGTTGTGGAGTACCGTTTTTTTGGAGGGCTTACGCAGGAGGAAATTGCCGAAGTCCTCGAAATGTCGGTACCTACGGTGCGGCGTGATTGGCGGTTAGCAAGAGCATGGCTCAGCCGTGAGTTAACACAAAGCAATTAATATTTAGAAAAGCATTTTTTTTACCCTTCTGTCAGTTTAGCCTACAAACCTGCCGGAACAGCTGCATTTGCAACTTTTTCTGTTTAATTTCGAAAACTCAACTATGATATGCCTTTACATTCAGAAAATCAAAATGGGAAAAACATGCAAGTAGAAACAAATTTTGTGAATTCAGGATCTTTAAAACCACCGGGTCCGGTGGGGCGGTTTGTTCGCCTGCTCATCGGATTATGGATTGTTCACCTATTTTATCAGTTAATCGTCTCTGGGCTCCTTGCTTCTCCAAACAATCGCCTTTTGATTAGCTGGCATGTACCTTCTAATTTATCCTTATGGAGCACGATAGCGATTTTTTTCTGGTTGTTTCCGTACGTGGTCAATATCGGTTTTAGTCAGGACTGGCGGCACTGGCCGCAATGGGTGCTCCTGGGAATGGCGATTATATTTGGTGGTATCAGTTTTGGACTAAATGGTCACCTCTGGTCACCGGCTTTGGGATGGTTCACTCTCATCTGGCTCCTCTATGTAACCGGACACCTCGGTTTCGCGTTTCTCATATCGGCAATTCTGGCAACTCCCGGCTGTGAAATGCGCTCATTTCATCATTTATGGATGATTAGCACAGGCCGCAAAACCCATGAACATTGTTGCCCGGGATTCCTTGATAAAATTGACAAATGGGAGAAGGGACAGAGATGGTATCAGTCCAAATCGGAGAAAAATTCATGAGTAGAAATAATCTTTTAAGTTTAGAAATAACATTGGTGGAACAACTATTTTTTTCATCGGTATTTTACTGCTTTTGCAGAAGACACTTAATATAATTTCGTGGGAAATATGGCAGTTTGTGGGGCCATGATTCCTGACCGCCAGGGGCATTCTGAGCATCAGACGCCCGGAGTTTTTTACCGGGAAGTCCTGTTGCTTTACTTTCGAAACTGAAGCGGACAAACTTTTCGGGTCAAATTAAACCCCAGAACAGGGACAGGAACGTAAAAAAAATTAACCTTGCCAAGATTTGGAATCTTCGCAAGGTTGTGAGACGGAGTTGGAACGTCCTTTTATTTGACTAAAAGCATCTTGCGTGTTTTCTGGAAACCGCCGGTATCGATTCGGTAAAAATAGAGGCCGCTGGGCAGTTTGCTGGCATCGTAACCCATGCGATAGTTCCCTGCCGGTTGTGCTGCATCCACGAGCACGGCCACCGACCTGCCAAGAACATCGAACACCGTCAATTTCACATGGCTGTCTCTAGGCAGTGCATAAGAAATCGTGGTCATCGGGTTAAACGGGTTCGGGTAGTTCTGCTGCAACTGGAAATTTAAAGGAATCTGTGAATCTTTACTTTCGGCCACGCTGGTCGGATTACCGCCTTTCACTTCCAGAACAGTCCAGCCCGTGTTGTTAGTCTCATGAATCTCATTTTCAACATCGTCCGGGTCCGCCACGGCATAGATTCTCGAAAACTGATCAATGTCGCCGGGAATCTGCCATTGCAGTTCCACCACACTGTTGCCACGCGCTGCGATGGGATTGAAGGTAAAGACTTCTTTTTCACCGCTGACGCCCTGAATGAGCGTTCCACCGGCAGCGGGATCACCGAGATAAAACTGCACCTTCACCGGAGCTGTGGTGGGCAACAGACTGAAGTTTTGAATCCGTGCTTGGACAGTGATCACGTCACCCGGTTCCGGCTCGGTGTTGCTGAAGACGATATCACGTGTGCGCTCGCGCTGCCGTTCGTCATCCAGGCCAAGGCCTTTCTCCGGGTCATAACGCCAGGGCAAGATAAACGCAGGGTCACTCTTCTGCCCGTAATTCTGCGACCACCAGGTAGCCGGATCCAGCGGATTGGGCGGCAGCTCAGGTTTTACTGCGTAATCCAGCACCAACGCGCCGTTTTTCGCCCAGTAGACGTACGGTGTGACCGAGTAACGGGAATTGCCAAAACTCAAGTCGATGGCATCCAGATGCACCGACAAACCCTTTTTATCCACGACGCTGGTGGTGAAGTTGGACACGCTGGACTCGGAATAATCTCCTTCGATGCCAAAGTCCGGAATAAATTTGAATGGCACGCTAAAATCCACTGAGCCGCCGATGAACTTACGCTCGGAGTGTTCGATGGCGGTTTCCGTCTCCGTTTTCTGGGTAATCGTCCAGGTGGAGCTGGAATTGTTGTTCAAGGTCACGCGGTCTCCGGTCTCCCAGCGCACACCGACGTCAAAAGCGGAGTTTTCTTCCGGGGCAGCTATTTCCTGATAGGACAAAATGTTGCCGACCTCATGCGAGGGAATGTACGTCAAGGCACTGAAGCTCTTGCTGTCGAACCAGGCCTTGTCGCTCGATTTCGGTACCACCACGGCGATGTACCCTTCCAGCTCACGATTCAAATACAACGGGTACTCCCAGACATCGTAATCGACAATGACGGCATAAACCCAGTCGTCGGCTTTGGCCTCGGTTTCCTGCGAGACGGTAAAGCGCTCCTTGTTTTTGTCGCGTCGGGAAAAACCCCTGCCGTATTTTGTTTCAAGGTGAACTTTGACGCCAACATCCAACAACGGTATCTTGAAGCCGCCGTCCACGCTGGCGCCAACGGACCAGTCGCGATTGAAGACGGTTTCTGTCCTGATGGTATTTTCGGTTTTTGTAGCGTAGGTCGCAACGAAGTTGCACTCATTTTCATTGTAGCACTGCGTGACGTCGTAGGAGACGCCATCCAGCACATCGAAATGGGTTGGAGGTGCGTTTAGAATAACCAGTGGCTCCACGATATCGGTTTTGGTAAAGCGTCGCGGTCTCCCCGCACGGACGCCTTTACCACCAAAATTGCCGGCGACCAGAGCCAGCGGCCGTGCGCCGCTGATATCACTGACTTCATCGAGCAGATCCGCGCGCTCCACCAGATTGAATTCACCCGGAATATACTGGAAAACCTGCAAATGGAACCGGCCGTCAACACTGATGCCGCCGTCGTTGCTGAAATCCTGATTCACCACCATGACAATTTCCGGCGACCAGCTCGTGTCGCCCACCGCCACACTGTTGTCCGCATCCAGGTCTGCCAGGACCAGCATATTTCTGCTTTTGCTTCCCGGCATGGTTCCGGTGCCGCCTCCGGAAATCTGTACAAGCTGAAACGTGCTGTCGGGGGCGTCGTAAATTTTGAGTTGACGGGCGGAATAGAGAATTTCGTCATCGCCGTCTTTGTCGAGATCTCCGGTAACGATGGTCAGGGGAAAGCCGTGACTGCCAATTGTCTGGTCAGGTGTGAGCCGTTCACCTTTATCCGTGTCGACCCCGCTCAGATCCGGCCTGATTTTCATGCTTTGCAAATACCAACGGTGAGTGGAACCGTTATGTGCCACTTCAAAACCGATGACCAATTCGTCGGTACCATCGTCATCGAAGTCACCGCTTTCAATCGCAATGCGGTCAAGCCACAGGCTGCTGTTGTCGGTCTTTTGCCACAGGGTCGTTTCCGGTTCCGACAGCGCAATCTCAGTCATCTGACCGCTAACTTCATCCACATCATAAACCTTCATGACGATTTCCCAGCAGCCGCTACTCCCTGAACAACCGTCACTTCCGACCGGAATGGACTGCCCTGCGACCAGGATGATCTCGTCGGTACCGTCGCCATCGAGGTCTCCGGCAGTAACATCGAAGCGTGCCGAGCGGTCGGTCATGCCGCGACTGTCCCGCGGCAGCGTCACGCTGGTCAACGAACTCATTTCCTGCGGTGTCAAAGAACTGCTGATGTCGAATAATTTCAGATGCACCGTGCTGTCCGCAGCCCAGTAGGCCAGAAGAAATTCCTCTTCCGGGTCGGAGTCGAAGAAGCCGCACACCAGGCGCAATTGCCGGCCGGTCTGACCATCATCTTCAATCAACGTAGCATTGGTAACGGTCATGGCGTTGGCGTTGGACCAGTCTAGACTGTTACGCTGAATCTCCGGCAAAATCAAACGAATACTGCGGTTCTCGCCTTCCCAGGCAGCGACCACATCTTCCGCATCGTCGCCGTCAAAATCACCGGCAATGGTATCCAGAGGACGGAAGGAAAATGTATCCACATTGTCCTGCATGCTCTGGCGAGTCGATGGCGCAAACTGGTTCGGCACATTGGGATCGGGATTGTTCAGATTTATATAATCATAAATCTTTTGATAGGTCTGATTTTCGCCAAAAGTGTGCCAAAGCAAAAGAACTTCAGCAGCGTCTCCCAGCCGATAGTCCCCGTAAAACGGGTCCTTTTCATTTTCCTGTGACAAAACCGGCAAGGCCGACACCACAAGCCAGGCCAACACAGCGAATAAAGTAACGTATTTCATGGTAACCTCTCTATTTGGTTTAAGATAAGATGACTTACATTTAATGGGGTCTATTCAGTAACGCAGCAAAATACAGCGAAAGTGATCACGTCGTTTTTGTTTTTTTTCTTGTGGGCCTCACAGCCAACCTGAATAATTCACAAACCTCAATATAATTGACCGGACAAGGTATGGTAAACATGCCAATTAGGATTGTCATTTCGAATCCGGAGTCTTTGGCGGATGAGAAATCTTTATTTGCTGGAATCGTTGGGTTATAGATTTCTCGTCAGGCATGCGCCTGACTCGAAATGACAATTCAGCGAAGCGACTATCAAAACCAGAGATCTGTGAATTAATCAGGCTAACATAGACTCGCTCAATCTGTTCAGATAACAAACGGCCTCAAAAGAGCATAGCCTTAACCGATGTGTAAACAAAATGTACAACGTAAAGGAAACGGTGCATAGCTCCTTTACATCTTTTGAATAGGATTATGTTGGAGTAGCTTCAGTCGGGTGGTATTATACCTGGCACATCAATTGTAGAGTATAAGATTATAATTCACTACTTTCTTCAAATGGCTATGCCCATGATCTCAGTTAATCAGACGATTCACTAAAACCAAGGAGTAAGGATATGAAAAAGTTAACCCTTCTGCTTGTATTAATTTTATCACCTGTGCAATTATTTTCTCAAACAAAATTCCCCTTAGACAAAGGGAGTTTCATGATTGCCGGTTCAGGGGGGTTTTCAAGTGTGAGCGGCGATGGAAGTAGTAGAGTCACATGGCTCACCGCTTCACCGAGTGTGGCATTCTTTGTGGTTCCCAATTTGGCAGTTGGTGTAAATGGGAACCTGCTCAGATTTTCGGTGTCTGGAAATTCCAGCACATTTTTGGGCATGGGTCCTTCGATAGCCTATTATTTCGGCAACATGAACAGTAAATCCTATCCATTTGTTTCCAGTAGTCTTTTCTTCGGCAGGCAATTGGATTCTTTTTCGCAGATTAATCTGCGGTTTTCGACTGGCGTGGCTTTTATGATCGCCAAGAATGTGGCTATCACCGGCCAGACGTTTCTCCAATTCGAAAACTCAATCCATGATGGCCCCGATGACAATCTTAACCGTTTCGGTATCGAAATAGGCATTTCCACATTTGTTTTCTGAGGCTCAGCCTTCTTGATTAGCACCCTATTTTTTGTCGACTGAAGGAAAGTTGCCCCGGATCTTCTGTTCGAAATACTTTTTTCTCACACGGCTCCCGGTGCCAACTATGGTTAAAATAACAAAGGCAGACTCTAAAAAGCCTGCCTTTGTTTAATCAGGAATTATCAAAAATTAAACGTTTGCACTATCCCAGTCAACTTTACTAACAAATTTTGTTAAATTACGGCCATCACTGGTTTTGGCTTTAAAAGCATAACGTTCTTTGCCTTTCTCCCCATAAACAACTTTTTCAGTCACATCTGCTTCAACTTTTTGTCTATTTTTCACATCGTAAAAAGTTGCTTTCATCTGAAACCCTCCTTATTAAGGTTATTTAAATTGAATTTACTGTCTAAAGGTTAGCTTTATTGAATTGCCGACCTGAACTTAGCAAAAACAAACGATTTAGTCAATCATTTTTTTAAGTTTTCCTGAATTTATAATTTTTTATAGTTTATGATTATTTTTTTTCCGTGACCTCCATTTGAATAGCCGGGACCCGTTTTTCATTCACCAGACGATTAAACTCCGGAATTTCTTTCTCTTTAATATCGCGAAATTTAGTCAACTGTGTGTCAATTTTTGAAATCAGATTGTCCCGAACCTGAAGCGCCTGATCAGTCGGCAAATAATCGCCAAAAGAGGATAAACTGGCTAAAGCACTCAATTTATTATTCAAACGAATGGGGAAATTTAACGGATCCTGCCGACTCTGATTTTTTGTTTGATAAAGTGTTTTTTCAATCCTTGAGATTTTTTCTACAATGGCTTTGCCAGAATCCTTTATCTCACGGTCGCTTTCCGCTTTACCTAAGCGTTTGGTAACTGCGTTGATTTGATTGCGAATTTTTCTAATCTGTTTAATAGCCAGGTGTGTCTCAGTGAGCTTGTCCCGAATGCCTATTAAAAAATCAAACTGCTTCTGTAAATCCGCCAATGTTGATCCGGAACGCGGATCCTGTCTAATTTCAAAATCCACCAGCATGGAATCTGGACCAACGATGAGGCGAGCAGAGTACGTTCCCGGTACAGCCTTCGGGCCTTGCGTCCCGCCGGCCCATAAAATCAAATTATTGAACTTCTCGGCATTCGCATAACGCATATTCCAGACAAACTTATTCATATTTTTCCCCATGGGCAGTTGGTCGGATTTTTCTTTTTCCTTCGGTGAAAAGGACTTGATCAGATGCGCACTCGCATCAAATATTTTCAATCGAACGGCGCTGCTGTCCGGTTGTTCTTTAAATGTATAATAAAATACCACGCCGTTCGGTGGATTTTTTCCGGCATTCACCGGATGTGCGGCTGCTGCACCACGCATACGATAGGCCGCCCGCGGCTTAAACAACCAAAAATTGCCTGCCGCCATTTTTGCTGACAGCTGGTGCAACGGCGTCAAATCATCTAACACCCAAAAAGCACGTCCCTGCGTGGCGACGATCAAATCATTTCCCTTGACCGCCAGGTCGGTTACCGGCACAACCGGCAAATTCAACTGAAACGGCTTCCAGCTTTCGCCATCATCAAACGAGATGTACATGCCGCTTTCGGTTCCGGCATAAAGCAATCCGCGGCGATTTGGATCGGCACGAATGACCCGTGTAAAATGACTGCTGTCGATTCCTTTTGTAATCAGTTTCCAGCTTTTACCATAATCGGTAGTCTTTAACAAATACGGTTTGAAATCATCTGACTTGTAGCGGGTGGCAGCCACGTACAGCCCCCCCGGTGCAAACGGATGCGCTTCGATGCTGTTGATTTGCGCCCATTCCGGTAGCAGCTTTTTCGGTGGCGTGACATTTTGCCAGATTTTGCCACCGTCCTGTGTCAGATAGATCAAGCCATCGTCGGAGCCGGTCCAGATGACGCCGGCTTCGTGCGGACTTTCCAGCGCGGTAAAGATAGTTCCATAGTATTCCACACTTGTATTGTCTTGCGTAATAGGCCCGCCGGACGATGCCATTTTCGTCGTATCGTTGCGAGTCAAATCCCCGCTGATGGCTACCCAGCTCTGGCCTTCATCGGTCGTTTTGAAGAGCCTGTTCCCCGCCGTGTAAAGTACGTTTGAATCATGCGGAGAGAAAAAGACCGGAAAATTCCATTGGAACCGATATTTCATGTCTTTTGCGCCATGCCCCATGGGATTATCCGGCCATACATCGATGGAACGAATTTCACCGGTTTTGTGATTCACCCTGGTTAAGAATCCGTCGTACGACCCTGCATAGACGATATCCGGGTTTTTCGGGTTTGGAGCAATATGACCGCTCTCCCCTCCGGCGGTGGGTTCCCAGTCACGTTCACCAATGCTGCCGCTGGTGGAACGATGCAAAATGCGCACGGAGGAATTGTCCTGTTGTGCGCCGTAAATTCGATAGGGAAAATAATCATCCGTGGTCACGCGGTAAAACTGTGCTGTCGGTTGGTTGTGGTAGGTGCTCCAGCCTTCACCACCATTATAGGTCACTTGCGCACCACCGTCATCTCCTACGATCATTCTCTGTGGGTCTTCAGGTGCGATCCATAAGTCGTGATGGTCGCCGTGTGGCGTGCGACTGCTGTCAAAGGTCTTGCCGCCGTCTTTGGAACGCCAGAAGCGTACGTTTAAAACATAAACGATATCCTCGTTTTGCGTGTCTGCGTATATTTTTGAATAATACCAGGCGCGCTGGCGTAATTTACGCTCTTCATTGACCCTGTGCCATTTTTCGCCACCATCGTCAGAGCGGAAAACACCACCATCTTTTGCTTCGATGATCGTCCAGATACGGTCGGAGTTCACGGGCGAAATGGTCACACAATTATTTCCGATGATGCCTTTGGGCAGACCTTCATTCCGGGTGATGTCTTTCCAGGTATCCCCACCGTCGGTGGATCTCCAGATACCGGAACCCTCGCCGCCGCTTTCCAGGCTGTACGGTGTGCGCCGTACCCGCCACATACTGGCATACAATATTCTGGGATTAGTCGGATCCATTGCCAAATCCACAGCCCCGACTTTGTCATTGACATAAAGGATTTTCTGCCAGGTTTTTCCGCCGTCTTTACTGCGAAAAACCCCGCGCTGTTCATTGGGTCCGAACAAATGGCCAAGAACCGCCGCATAAACCAGGTCAGGATTTCTCGGATGAATGCGAATGCGCGGAATATGACGGGAGTCATCCAAACCAACACGCTTCCAGCTTTTGCCCGCGTCGTCGGATTTCCATATACCGTATCCGTGGGAAACATTACCGCGTACCGTGACTTCTCCACCGCCCACGTAGATGACATTGGGGTCCCACTCGCTCACGGCCACTGCCCCGATGGAACCACCAAAAAATCCGTCGGAAATATTTTTCCAGGTCTGTCCGCCATTCGCGGTTTTCCAAACCCCACCGCCGGTGCTTCCGAAATAGAAGGTCATGGGGTCACCGGGCACGCCGGTTACCGCTGCAGAACGGCCTCCCCTGAACGGACCGATATTTCGATATTCCAGCTTGTTGTAAAGAGTCTCATCGTAAGTTAGGGTCTTCTGGGCAAATGCGCTCTGACCTGCTAACATAAAACTGACCATTAAACAAAGTCTCATTACCAATAATGTGGGTCGCTTTTGTTTGTTTCCAGTCATGTCTTTCCTCCAAAATAATTTACCGCGGCCATTCCGATTACTTTCATTGCATGTCCATTCATTTTTGCCGCAGAATGCACAAAAAATTAAAATAGAAAGCTTTACAGCCTCTGTGAAATCTTCGTGAACTCCTGCGCTTTTTTTATTCGCTTATTCTTCCATGCGAATCGGTTTATAGGCATCAAAAAACGACACCTTTGCTTCCTTGACCGCCGTTTCATATTGCGGCCAATCTTTTTCAAAAAAGTTATTTACCTCATCCAAAGCTTCCTGTAAACTTTTCTCTGCCTGTGCCATGACCAGTTTTTCAGTCTTTCCAGGCACACCAAAAGCAGAACCGATATAATACCTGGCCATAGAGAGACGGGACGATACGATATTGGGATCACGCCGGATTCCCTGTACCTCTTTCGGGTTGATACGTTCTAAGAGAATTTTTATGGAATCCTGCAGCGCTTTCCCGGTTTCCTTTAACGATTTTGCCTGACTATCCTTGCGCTCTTTAATGCGCCCGTTTACCAGATTGATGCTTTTCTTTGCGTCCCGCAGACGATCAGCCGCTTGCGTTGCGGTGGCGGTACGGGTGAGCGTTTTTTGAACAAACGCATCCCATGCCTGCAAATCTGCTTCTGAAACCGAGAGGCGCGAATCGAACTTTACATTGACTTCAGCAGAATCTTTCGCCTGTCCGTTAGCGATACGAATCAGATACCTACCCGGTAGAACCGACGGACCAGAGGGTTCTGCTGCGCCAGGCTTAGGTTTCGATCGATTGGGAGAACGCACTCCTTTGCGCGACAAATTCCAGGTAAACCGATTTATGCCCGGTTTAACCGGAGCTTTTAAACTGCGTACCACCACATGCTGCGCGTTCAACACGTCGACATTTAATGTGTCCGTTTTATCCGCATCTAATTTTTCTTTGATGAGTGACGCCGACACTTTTCCGGTGGAATCCACCGGATTATAAACGAACGTGACAGTGGCGCCGTAGGGTTTGTTTTTACCGGAAAACTCCGCCTCCGCAGCAAAACGGGTTCCTGAAGCCTGTTTCATCTCGGCTATCGTGGCATCCGGAATGTCAAACAAATACATAGGTTTTTGCAGCAACCCGGTACCGGATTTAGACAGCTCTCGCAACGGACGAATATTATCCAGGATGTACGCCGCCCTGCCAAATGTGCCGATAACAAGATCCTGTTCTCTCGGGTGAATAATCAGATCCATCGCAGACACCGTCGGCAGGCCTTCCGTCCATTTGCTCCAGTTTGCTCCAAAATCCAGACTCACGTATAAGCCGAACTCAGTTCCCAGAAAAAGCAGATTCGGTTCAACCGGGTCTTGCGCAATGGCCAAAGCATAACCGAATATTGCGTCCGGTTTCACTAATCGCTTCCACGATTTACCAAAATCTGTCGTGTGGTAAACATAGGGCGTCCAGTCGTTGCGGCGGTGGTTGTCAAAGATGACAAATGCTTCGGCGGCGTTGTAAGTTGAAGCTTGAATTTGTGGCACCCAGGTTCCACGGGGTACGCCTTTTATGTTTTTCGCAACATTGGTCCACTTTTCTCCACCACCTTGGCTGGTCAACTGAACATTCCCATCGTCCGTACCCACCCAGATAACGCCCTTTTGCACCGGGCTTGGCGCAATGGTAATAATAGACGTAAAATTCTCAGCATCGGTCACATCATACGTGAGCCCGCCGCTCTCCAGTTGCTTTTGTTTTTCCGGATCATTCGTGGTCAAATCAGGAGAAATGATTTCCCACGAATCACCGCGATCCATGCTCTTGTGCAAAAACTGACTGCCGTAGTAAATGGTTTTGACATCGAACGGATCGGCAGCTATACCGGCATTCCAGTTGAAGCGTAGTTGAATGCCGTCCGGGTGTACAGGTTTAATGAGTTTCTGCTCACCGGTTTCCAAGTCATAACGCCGTAAAAAGCCGCCTTGCGACATGGCAAATCCATAGCGCTGATTACTGCGGTCGGGGACCACATCAAAGCCGTCACCGAAGGCGACCTCTTCCCAATAAGAATTGCGAATGCCCCCGCGGCGCCGGACCATGCTCGGCCCGCGCCAGGAGCCGTTATCCTGCATGCCGCCATACACATTGTACGGCGTTTCCATATCCACATTTATATGATAAAATTGCGCCAGGGGCAGGTCTTTCACAAAGCGCCAGGTTTTGCCACGATCCCGGGAAATCGCCATGCCGCCATCGTTGCCGTCGATGAGGAAATTCGGATCCTGCGGGTGAATCCACCAGGCATGATGGTCGGGGTGAACTTTCCGGTAAGGGACCAGATTGTGAAACGTTTTACCTCCATCTTCACTGACATCCACAACCGAGTATAAATTGTAAATGCGATTTTCATTTTGTGGATCAACATAAATATCCGCATAGTAAAACGGGCGATTACCGATGTGTTTGTCGGAAATTTTCTTCCATTTGAATCCACCGTCCTCGGAGCCGTACAGGGCATTTTTCTTTGCTTCCACCAAAGCATAAATAATATTCGGGCTGCTTGGAGCAATGGCCAGGCCGATTCGCCCAAGTTCCCCTTCAGGCAGGCCATCTTTGTCTGTCCGCTGCTCCCAGGTTTCTCCGCCATCGAAGGTCACATATAAGCCGGAGCCGGGACCGCCGGATTTAAAAAACCAGGGCCAACGCCGGTATTGCCACATGGCTGCCACGAGTTTATTGGGATTCGTGGGATCCATCACCAAATCGCCGACACCGGTTTTTTCATCGACGTAGAGAATTTTTTTCCATGATTTCCCCCCGTCAGTGGTTTTGAAAACGCCGCGATCAGAACTTTCTCCCCAGGCTGAGCCAATCGCCGCTGCATAAACAATGTCGGGATTGAATGAATTGATCAGGACACGGTGAATATTGCGGGTTTTATCCAGACCCAGATGCTTCCAGGTCTTGCCACCGTCGAGACTCTTGTAAATACCGTTGCCGCTGGCTTGGCTGTTGCGCGGATTGCCTTCGCCGGTGCCCACCCAGATGACTTCCGGGTTACGCTGATCGATGGCAACCGCCCCAACGGATGCAACCGGTTGCTCATCAAAAATCGGTTCCCATTTAATACCGCCGCTGGTGGATTTCCACAACCCACCGGACGCGGTTCCAACATAAATAATGTCCGGGTTGCTATTCACAACATCGATAGCCGTTACCCGGCCGCTCATTCCCGCCGGTCCGATACTGCGGGCTTTCATGCCCTGAAATTTTTTCATGTCCAGTTTTTGAGCGAAGGTCAGCGTTGCAAAACAAACCAGTAGGGTCGCTATCAAATACAAAGATCGTTTCATAATTCCTCCTTTAATTACCCGGAATTTCCAAATGGTCGGAAGATACCGACGTTAGTTGAATGACTGGCAAACCAATTTTCTTCAAACTGCTATTGAGTGCGGTGATATCCTTCACTTTTATGTCTTTCCACTGTTGCTGCGCCTGTTCTAATTTTACGTTCATCACTTCGAAAGCATCATACATCTGCTGTGCCGGCTCACGGTCTGCACCCATAACAACCGTCTCCAGACTTGCCAGGCCGCCGTCTTTCAGGAACGCATCCAGCTTCTCAAGCTTCCGGTGAATGGCGGTTAAGTTTGCTTTCAGTTTCAGTTTTTGAGATTGTGGCAGTTTGTCTAACTGTCCCCGCAGGGATGTTACCGCTGTACTGAGATCATTCTGATCCGAAATGCCGTTCCAGATTTGCAGCGCCAGTTGGAGCTGACGGTTTAATGCTTTGGAGGAAATGTGCACCCGCGGATCCATTTCTACTTTTAACGGTTGTACGAACATTTTGCCGCCAACCGAAAGCCTGAGTTTGTAGTCACCCGGAAGCACAAGCGGCCCCAGCGGCACCTTCACGGTTCCGCGTCCGGCGTTCGCCGCCATGCTGTACCCTTCGTGCATCGTTGGCGGCGATGGATAACGAAGATCCCACACAAAACGATTATGGCCAATCTGTGTGGTCAGCGGCGCAAAACGGGGTAACCACGCATCCATAAAATAAGGCGGTTTTCGGGGAGGTCGAGCCTGGTCCTGACTTGAGAAGTGACGGATCAATTTCCCACCGGCATCCAAAATATCCAGGGTAACCTCGCCTGCCGGTTTTAAGTTTAAATTGTAGTCAATAACGGCGCCGTTTGGCGGATTTGTTCCATGGGGAATTTCCGGCGGCAACGGCGTATCCGTGTTCACGCTATGCCGGATGCGGATGGCACGTTCCGGCTGATAAAGGTACGCTGCCGAGGTGAGCGCTTGCGTGTTTACTTGTTGCAGCGGCGTCAGGTCATCGAGTATCCAAAATGCCCTGCCGTGCGTTGCCGCGATGAGATCATCATCGTGGACAGCCAGGTCGCGCACAGCTACCGTGGGCAAATTGAGTTGCAGAGATTGCCAGTGACGGCCCTCGTCGAAAGAAACTGAAACGCTGGTCTCGGTACCGGCATACAGTAACCCTTTGCGATCCGGGTCTGCACGCACAACATGCACATACGAATGCGGTCCAATGCCTGCATCGGCACGCGTCCAATGCTGACCAAAATCGTGGGTTATGTAGATGTAAGGCGCGAAATCATCCACGCGATGCCTGTCTACGGCGACATAAGCGGTGCCCGCGTCAAAAGGGGATGCTTCAATGAGGCTGATTTTGCTCCAGGGCTTTAATCCCGCGGGTGTGATGTTCTGCCAGTGTTTGCCGGCGTCCCGGGTAATTTGTATGAAACCATCGTCGGTGCCGACCCAGATGACGCCGCTCTGAACCGGTGATGGGGCAATGCTGTAAATCACGCCCCAACCCCGGGCAGCGGCATTGTCCGTTGTGAGCGGCCCGGATGTATTTTTTGCGCCCGGTTGTGCACCGGTCAAATCAGGACTGATGGGCTCCCAGTGTAAGCCGCCATCCTGAGTCTTCAGTAACATTTGCGCGCCAAGGTAGAGCGTCGTCGGATCGAATTTATCAAAAATGACCGCGGAGGTCCAACCAAAGCGAAATTTACGTTGCGGTATCGGCTTAAGAAATACGCGCAGAGGCCAGGGGGAGATCACCTGAAATTGCCCGGTCGTATGATCGAAACGATGCAGACTACCGTAGGTACCGCCGCCGTACACAATATTCGGATTCTGCGGATCTACGGCAATATAGCCGCTCTCACCGCCGCCGATCGAATACCAGTCGCGAAAGGTAATCTCCCCGAAATCGCTGCGACTGGTGATGGAAACGGTGCCATTATCCTGCTGTGACCCGTACACGCGGTAAGGGAATTGATTGTCGGTGGTAACGTGATAAAGCTGCCCCGTGGGCTGATTGTACCAACTGCTCCAGGTACGTCCGTTATCGAGGCTTAGCACCGTACCCTGATCGCTGGCAACGATAAGACGGGAGCTGTTCGTCGGATCGATCCAGAGGTAATGATAATCATCGCCGCCGGGTGAACTTTTGATGACGGTAAAGTTTTTCCCGCCATCTGTCGAACGCAGTAGTCCCTGACTTGGAATATAGATAACGTCTGCATTGTGCGGATCGATGAAGACCCGTCCGAAATACCACATGCGGGTTATGATTCTTGGATCATCATTGATAAACTGCCAGTTAGCGCCGCCATCGTCTGAGCGGTAGAGACCTGACCGCTTTTTTAATGCATGAATGATGGCGAAAATTTTCTGCCCGCCACTTCCCGCAACGACGGCCACTCCCACACGGCCGTAGGGTTCTTCCGGCAGGCCGCGGCCATTTATTTTTTTCCAGGTCTTACCTGCATCCGTTGATTTGTACAATCCACCGTTCGGTCCCTCTTCAGGTTGATATTGATCCCAGGGCATGCGGCGTATTTGCCATAGGGTTGCATAGACAACCTGCGGATTCTGCACATCCCAGGCCAGATCCACTGCACCGGTGTCGGTATTTTTGTAGAGCACTTTCTCCCAGGTGTGTCCGCCGTCTGTTGTGCGAAAAACACCGCGAGCCTCATTCGCACCGTAAGCATGCCCCACTGCCGCCACCAGCACAATATCCGGGTTGTGCGGATCGATGAGAATTTTCCCGATATGTCTCGTGTCCTCAAGACCGATGTGCTGCCAATGTTGACCTCCGTCCACAGATTTGTACATCCCGTCACCGTAAGTGATATCTGAGCGCATATCTGCTTCGCCTGTCCCGACATAGATAATTTTTTCATCAGACGGAGCGATAGCGAGTGCCCCGATGGATGGGCTGACCTGTCCGTCAGAAATGGGTTCCCAGGTCAAACCGGCATTTGTTGTTTTCCAGACGCCGCCGTCCACGGAACCGAAATAGAAGGTGCTGGCGTTTCCCGGAATGCCACAAGCTGCAAGCGCCCGACCGGCACGACAAGGCCCGATGTTGCGCCAGCGCATGGCTGAGTAAGAATTTTCCGGAATGCCTTGCGCCAGAATGTCCCTTGCAAGCAGCATGACCAGGAGGACCATAGAGAATTGCATCAGTTTACGTTTCATATACAGGTTCCTTTTTGAGAGTTTATTTAATTACGAGTCTTCAATCTTCAATTACAAATTATTCAAGGACGTTCGGATTCTCAACGACTACCTTGAAACACCAAGATTCGTAATTAAGTCATTCGTAATTTATCTATTTCATTCGGAGTTTAAGCGTCTTTTGAATACTGCCCATTATTTTTAATAACTCTTCGTTCTGTGCAAGTAAAGATTTCGCCTGTTTTTCTGTGAGATAACGACTGTCTCGAAGCAGTCTTGTCCAGTAATGAGCCTCCCGTGCTTCTTTATAGGAAACAGAAATCTTAGCAAAAAAATCCTTTTCTGATTGACCTCCAATCGCTTCCTCAATGTTGGCTCCAATAGACGTCCCCGACCGTAACAACTGTTTCGACAGTACATATTCGTTCTTCTTAGAACAAAGATATTGGTACGTTTTAATAATTCTCAAAGCAAAATCATAGCTTTTGTTTTGTAATATGTTGTCCTTCTTCATCAACCCAACCTCCTCTTAGAATTACGAGTCTTCAATCTTCAATTACGAATTGTTTCACGACGGCCTAATTCTTATGGGCTACTTTGCAGCACAAAGATTCGTAATTCGTAATTACCTGATTCGTAATTAAATTGATTCGTAATTATTTTATCTTTTCCCACTGCTTTAAAAGTCCGTTAAATTGTTCTTTATAATGTGTGAAAGCAGCCCGCTGTCCCTGCGTTGGAGCAGCATCTGCCATCTGTACGACATTTACCAGATTTGCCAGAACACCCGCAACCGAGGCCAGACTCGGATGTCCCTTTGTCGTTAAGGTCGTAAGGGAATTGATGTCTGCTTCAGGCGCGCCGGTTTTTTTCTTCGTCTTTAACATCTGATCTGCGGCATGGTACGTGGTAACCACTTTGTTCAGTAAAGCGCTGATAGTCTGTGCCAGTTCCAATTGTTGCTGCAGTGCCTCCGGTTGTACATGTACGCGCGGGTCGAGCTTTACCGAAAGTGGCTGCGTGTATTCCTTGCCGCCGACTTTCAAAGATACGGTGTAGTGACCGGGCAGGACAAGAGCTCCCCGCGGATCGATCGGGGTGCCATCGTGCCAGACCGCGGCGATTTTGTAATTGTAGGCAAGTGCTGCCGGACGGGGGTAGCGAAGATCCCAAATGAAACGGTGCATGCCCGCCTCTTGCGAAAGCTGCATCTCCTTTGCAACCCATCCCAACTGAAAATATCTATTTGCGGTCAGAGCTTCCGGTTTGTCAGCACTGGAAAAAGTCCGCACAACTTGCCCGGAAGAATCCCGGACGATAAGTGCCACCGGTTTCGGTGCGGCTTCTTTCAGCCAGTAGTCAATCACTGCTCCCGTAGGCGGGTTCTGACCGAGAGGCGTGGAAGGCGGTGGCGGGGTGTCATGGTTTTCATTGCGCAAACGCAATGCCGGTGTGGGATGAAACAAATGTACCGGTTCGGAAGCCAGTCCCGGTCGCATCTCACGCAACGGAGCCAGATCGTCCAACACCCAAATACCACGACCCTGCGTACCGGCAATGAGGTCACCCTGATGCACCAGAAGATCTCGTACCGAAGTCGTCGGCAGATTGAACGCCAGGGATTGCCACTTGCCGCCGTCATCAAATGACACAAACACGCTGCGGTTGGTGGCGGCATAAAGCAGACCCTCGCGCACCGGATCCGTGCGCACTGAGAAGACGAACTGATCCGCAGGCAACCCGGTAGTGATGCTCTGCCAGCTTTTCCCGTCGTCTTTGGTCTTCAAAATTATCGGCGTAAACTTTCCGGTACGATGCAAATCCACAGCAGCGTAAGCGGCATGCACAGAGAACGGCGAAGGCGCAATTGCATCGATGCGGCCCCAGGGAGATATTGTTTCCGGCGTCACGTTTTGCCACGTCTCGCCGCCATCGGTGGTAAGGTGAATGAGTCCGTCATCCGTACCCACCCAGATGACGCCTTCCGACAGCGGTGAGGGGGCGATGGTGTAAATGACGCCATAACCGCAATCGAGCGCTTCGTCAAGACTGGGATTAGCACAATTTTTGGCGTCGGATTTCTTGCGGCTCAGATCCGGACTCACCGTCTCCCAGTGATCGCCATCATCCAGAGAGCGAAAAAGTACCTGCGCACCAAAATACAACGCGTGCTTTCCTAACGGTGAAAATGCCAGCGGCGTGATCCAGGTGTAGCGGTAGCGCACGGTATTGAGTTTAGCACCATAACTGGAAACCGGCCAGGGCGAAACATTTGCCACCTGGTGCGTCACTTGATTAGCCCGCGAAATATATCCGCCCAAACCGCTGCCAAACACGATGTTTGGGTCGCCCGGTTTCGGAACTTCATAATCCCGTTCGTCGCCGCCCACCGGACGCCAGTCACGTTCTTCGACCACACCGTACGGACCACGGTTGGTGATTTTTACCGTGCCGTTATCCTGCTGACCGCTGTAAATTTTGTAGGGGAATTGATCGTCTGCGGCAATGTGATAAAATTGCCCTGTGGGCTGGTTGTACCAACTGGACCAGGTTTTGCCGCCATCGACGCTTACAACCGTACCTTGATCTGCGGCCGTGATCATGTGGTCCGGATGCGACGGGTTGATCCAGAGAAAATGGTAGTCATCGCCACCCGGTGAACCTTTCGTGATGGTGAAGGTATGTCCGCCGTCGTCTGAACGGTGGATGGAACGCGCCATGACATAGACCACGTCCGGATTATCCGGCGCCACCGTTACGCGGCAAAAATAATCGCTGCTCAGCTCGGCATCTTTATTTAAAAGTTTCCAGGTCTCGCCGCTATCATCTGAACGGTAGAATCCGCCGCCTTTGGATGAAGCGACCGTCGCATAGACGGTTTTGCCGGAACCGCCACGCGGCGTCGCCAAACCGACGCGCCCCAGGGGTGCAGGCGGCAACCCTTTTCCCGAAAGCCGCTGCCAGTGTTCACCGCCGTCTTTGCTTTTATAAATGCCGGAGCCCGGGCCTTCCTGCGGTTGGAAATAATCAAGCCAGGGATGCTGACGGAATTGCCAGAGTGCCACATAAACGACGGAAGGATGTTCGGGGTCCCAGGCCAAATCCACGGCGCCGGTCTCATCATTTACCGAAAGTACATGCTGCCAGTTTTTGCCGCCATCGTTCGTAAGATACACCCCGCGTTCGGGGTTGGCGTCAAACGCGTGCCCCATGGCCGCGACCAGGACACGGTCGGGATTCTTCGGATCGATTAGAATACGTCCGATGTGACGTGTTTCTGTCAATCCGATGTTTTCCCAGGTTTTCCCACCGTCATCCGAACGATACACACCGTCGCCGGAGACCACATCGTAGCGCATGGTCACCTGACCGGTACCAACGTAAAGAATGTCCGGATTCGATACGGACACATCCAAGGCACCGACGGACGCCGATGTTTCGTGCTGCATCAGCGGTTGCCAGGTGCGTCCGGCATTGTCTGTTTTCCACACACCACCGGCCACGGCTCCAAAGTAAAACGTGTTGGGCTTCTCTGCAATACCCACTGCTGACGATGCCCAACCTGCGCGTAAAGGCCCTACAAGCCGCCAACGCATGGCCGGCAAAGCGTTATCGTTCGTGGATTGCGCCTGGACGATCTTCCAGGAAATCAGTAGCAAGAAGGCAAACAACAAATTGGTCAAAAATCGGGTAAAAAGTTTTAACCCGGTCACATGGGTTTGATAACGTTTAAGAGGGTTAGAGAAGGATAATTGTTTCATATTACTGACCTTTCGTGGATTGAGGTTTCTGTTCACACGACAATCTAACTTTAAGAAATAAGATTTGCAAGGTAGAAATCAGTCGTTTATATTCTTTTGCCATCGATGCATTCAATTCAGTTCACAGCCTGCCCGTTGTCCGAAAGTAACCCTGCGCACAGCGAGGTCTGGCCTGCATAAAACAGACAGCGAATCCAGACTCTGCTCAAAACGTAGATCTGTCCCACCAGAAAGACCAAAAAGATGGTGACCCAATGAGATTGTCCCGCCCCCGGTGCGGCAACCCAGTAGATTAGCATGAGACCTGACCACAACAGCCCAATCGTCAGATACAGCCCGTAGCTTTTACCGAAATTGCCGAACACCACCTTGACTGCCCGCAGCGGCGCCGTGAAAGCATTTCCGTGGTCCGTTAGAACCGTGAAAATTTTGCTGTAGTCAAAAAGCAGGTTCACGCTTATGACCAGGAACCAGAGAATGACATATTTAACTACAGTGTAAGCAAAATGTACGCGTTCATCGATGGTTTCACGCGTCAGAGCTTCCACGGCGGTGTTGAGCCAACCGAGGACAAATTTAAACAGCAGAACGTAGAGCACGCCGGCCATGAGTCCTAAAATGAGAAATCTTGAGAAGAAGCGAGCCGCCTGTTGCAAAAATGCCGGTCGTTCCCCCTTCGCCGCATAGACTGCCATAAATCCACCTGCAAGAAACGTCCACATAAGCAAATAGAGAAAGCCAAGTCCAAGCACCGATGTGGCATAGTCGAGTGGATTGCCGGTAACAAGCTTGTTCAGTCCGACAAAGACTGCGCCGATTCCCGTCACGGCGGGGTTGAAGGTTTTGGCAAGTCCCTCCGCCTTCGCCGAAAAATTGAGATACCAGAGATCATCGAAGCTTTGCAACATTTTTTCACCTGTAAGGCTGTGGCCCATGGAGTGCTGCAAGGTTGACATCATAGAACCGGCGAGTATTAAGGCCAACACGACATTCAGGCCAAAGGCCGAAAAAACATAGCGCTTTGTACCGTTAACTTTTCGAAATCCATCAAAGAATGACTGACTAATTTTCATTTCTACCCTCTTTTCTAATATGAGTTCTAAGACAGGAGCGCGAAAAATTCCAGAACATTTTGCAACCAAATCATCCACTTGGAAGCCCATTTTGTTGCGGCAGCCGCGGCCTTCGGTTTATCCGTCCAGCTATTGTTTGTGTGATTGACATCGAGAACCAGTTTGTTCTCCGGGTCCACCTGCACGCGTGTTACCTTTGCAGGCCGCAGATAATCAAACCTCACCCAGCGATCTTTGCCGTCCCAATTTTCCATAACCTCGTCTCCATCAGAAAATGATATTTTTATGTCGATGGGGAAAACAGCTTCACCCCAGCGGCGAACGAACACAAAAGACCGTTGCTGCCCGGTGGAATCCGCCTTAGCACCGGGTTCATCTTTCCCTGCACTGTACTGCAAAGCGCCGCCGGTTTCATGGTAGCCCTTCGATGAACGCACAGGTGTAGACTTGACCAATCCGACCCCGTAATCGAAAATGTTGGACGTATTGTAGGTCTGGTCAAAAAACCAGGTGAGGTCTTTGCCGCTTACCTCATTTACGACAGCGAAGAAATCTGCCGGTTTGGGATGACGAAATTTCCAGCGGTCAAAATAGGTCGACATGACTTTTTGAAATGTCTCCCACCCCAAATAATTTTCCAGAGTACGCAGCATCATCGCCGGTTTGTTGTAAGAATTAACCCCGTAAGTCTCCGGACCGTATTGCCACGATTTGGTGGACATCCGGTCCATTTTCAGGACGGATGTCAATCCGCCATATCTGTCCGCACCATCTGTGCGTTCTGCGACTCTCACACTGGGAAAAGCGACAGGAATGAACCCCTCAAAATAGCGTCTGGTGAGAACAGGATTCGGATAAGCGGCTTCCATGGTGCGTGTGGTTGAGAACGTATTGAACCCTTCGTCCATCCAGGCATCTTCGAACTCGTTGTTGGCAATGATGCCGTACCAGAACTGATGACCGGCTTCATGTACCGTAACACCTTCCGGTGACCGGGTGGCCGGCGGTGACAACCAGCGTGTGCCGCCGGTGAAGAGCGTCGGGTATTCCATGCCCCCGGTTCCCGACCCATACGCAGGGTCAACAACCGTGATATGGTCATAAGGATATGCACCCCACCAGGTGCCGTAGTGTTTAAGGGCGGCACGGGTTGCAGCAAAATAGCGTTCCTTCTTGTCCAGATGATCCGGCATAAGCAAAAGCCGCATGTCAACTTTTGGCAGACCGGGCTCTGCAAAGGTCTCGTTGAAGACATGAAAATGTGGCGTCGTGACCCAGACGAAATCGTGAACATCTTCCTGGTAGTAATGGTGTGTGGTTGTCGCATCGTCATTGATCGTCTTCTCGATTTCTTTGCCGGTGGCGCCCACAATCCAGCCGGAAGGTACGGTCAATTTAACATCGTAAACACCGAAATCTGCATAGAATTCAGTCTGAATAAACTGGTGGCTATTCCAGACGCCGTTTTCTTCGAGAACGCCGATCTTAGGAAACCATTGTCCGATTAAAAAGTAGTCACCGCGCCTCCCGGTGCGCTCGAATGTTCTGGGAACTTTAATGACCCAGTGGATTTGCACACGAATGGTTTCACCCGGTCCTACCGGTTGCGGCAGGTTCACACGCATGACCGTACGGTCCTGCGCGTTACCGTCGTCGGGCTGAATGTACGCCATTTGCGACGTTAAATCAGCAGCAGTTCGGCCTTCATCGGCGAGTGTTTTAATAGAATTTACTTTACAGTAAGCCCAGTCATTTTCATGGTAGTCCGAAAGGTTCTTCTTGTAATTGCGGGAACGAATCGACCGCATCATGGAGCTTTCCGTATTCAGCCAGGCATTGTAGTAAAGATGAAACTGCAGCTCCGACGTGGCCTTCTGCGTGCTGTTGGTCCAGGTGAGAATCTCCTGTCCGTGCACCAGGCGTTGCGGCACATCGAGACGGACATCCATTTCATAGTTCGCCAGCCGTGGACTGAGGGCTTTTGCCATTTCCTGCGCCGGCGAGTAACTCACCAGTACGAAAAACAACACCTGCAACAACATACAGACAGCGTTTTTTAACATCGGATTTTCCTCCCTTCAACTTAGATTTGAATGAATTCGTAACGGCGGGTTGAATACGTCATTCGAAAACCACTTATGTTCCATTGGCTATCTCTGATAGAGTCATGCGTGGTTACTCATTGTATAACTCAACGACCACGCCGAATAATTCCGGACGGAAAAGTGACCAGACTTTCACTGCCATCTTTACCCACAGATCCCACCCCAAAGAGATAATTATCGATGACGATATTTTTCAACGTATATTCGGTGGTCATACCAACGAAACGTGAATGTTGCCATTGCGGCGCTGTGGTATCGCGCCAGTAAATTTTATAGCCTGTGAGGTTGGGATCGTCCGACGTCTCCCAGACCAAGGTCGTGGAAGGCTGTACTGCCCCGCCGATTTTTACATTTCGGGGCGCTGTGGGCGCCCAGGCAAGGGCTGCCAGTGTGATGGCATCGACTGCGGTAATTTTGGCAGCATAGTCAAAGTTCACACCATCGATGACGTCCCCGTATTTGATGTCGTTTTCAACCCGCACATCCTGATGCTGCCGTGTGTAGTTTTCGTGCGTTTCCATGATGCGAACCGCTGTGTAACCCAGATCATTGAACGGCTTGTGATGGCCGCCGCGTCCGAACCGGTCCAGGCGGTAGATGAGCATCGGCTCAAGATTCAGAATGTATGTGTCGGTCATACGGGCGACATAACGGGCAAGCTGACGCGACGGACCATCGACTTCACCGCCAAAGAAGCGACGTCTGCGACGCGTTTCTTCTGACTCGGTCACCGGTGTCGGTTCGGAAAAAACCCGGAACGAGTTATTTTGAATCACACCGTCAATGCCTTCGATGTTGCCGATCATGTCATTATTCACGACACCGATGATGTCCCAACCTTCTTCTTTCGCAACCTTCGCCATGTATGCGCCGCCGAACAGTCCCTGCTCTTCGCCGGACAGGCCCGCATAAACAATACTGCTGCCAAATTTGTATTTTGTGAGTAACCTGGCGGCTTCAATGGTGCCCGCCATGCCGGAAGCATTGTCGTTGGCGCCGGGCGCATCGGTTTTACCGTCAGAGCCATCAGAGGGGCGAGAGTCAATATCTCCGGACATGATGACGTAGCGGTTCGGGTGGGTACGACCTCTTTGAATGGCAATAACATTCACAACCCAGGTGTCCACAGGGATGCGTCGACTCTCTTTTGCTTTCACAAGACTGCGTTGATAGAAAACGTCCAGGCATCCGCCGCACTCGTTCGAAATTTTCTCGAACTCTGATTTGATCCAACGCCGGGCAGCGCCGATGCCGCGGGTTTCAGAAACTGTATCCGATAGCGTGCTCCGGGTACCAAAGCTGGCGAGCTTGCGGATGGTTGACTCAATCCGTTCCGGTGAAGCCGCAGCAACAATATCGTAGGGACGCATATCCTGTGCCGGTGGTGCTATGCCGTCCTGTGCCAACACCGGTAAGCAAATCAACAAAAAAATTACTGCAGCCAGGATGCGGCAAGACCAACTGCCTGCTTGTGTCTTCATCTTTCTTCCCTCCGCTTCGTAGTGATAATGAAATTAAGTATGATTGAGTATGCTTTGTTACGAACATTTCTCGCATGGTTTGAGGTGTCATTCTATTACTTTTGCAAGGCGTATGTATCTTAAAGAGGATTGACTTTTATCTTGTCACCTAGAGCGAAGCAGCGGAAGCCGAAAGGTCTGACACAAGAACTGGCCAGATCTCTCGTCAGGCATCGCCCATAGGCGTCAACTTAAGTGACAACTTTGAAATATATGCAGCTATACGGAAAAACGCAAGGAATCAGCAGAGAATTATTTCGACCGGGGGGGGAATTTACGTTTTAATTCTGCAATCAGCAGGGCGATATTCTTTTTGATTTTGTCGTTGTCTGTACTCCGGTATAAACCGTCCAGGTAATCGATATAAATTTGAGAATCCCCGCGCTTTTTTATGAAGGACTGATACAGATTTTCAAAAAATGCCGGTCGTTGCGGCAGGGCCATCGCCCGGCTCAGCCACTTTAAAGCAGCTTCAT
The DNA here is from genome assembly GCA_964455375.1 of uncultured Calditrichaceae bacterium. Taxonomy (GTDB): domain Bacteria; phylum Zhuqueibacterota; class Zhuqueibacteria; order Oceanimicrobiales; family Oceanimicrobiaceae; genus CAYVXE01. The sequence continues at coordinate 30,209 of CAYVXE010000013.1, read as the reverse complement.
CGTTGCCTTTGTAAAACAGTTCAATATACCCCAAATGGTATGGAAACTCCCAACGCAGCGGGTTCTTTTCCAGCCCGTATTGTAAAAGGGACTCTGCCTCTGTGACGTCACTTGTTTCCTGAAGCATCACGAGTCCGCCGAATTCATAGGGAGGGATAAAATGTTCATCCAGCGCAACGATACGCCGCAGCAGCGGATAAACGTAACGGTCATTTTTTAGATTAAACGAATGATGTCGCACCAGAACAGAGTCTCTGGAAAAATCGATGCTTCCGTTTTGTACGGCGGTGTTGTTGTTATCGGTTGCCGATTTGTGCTCATTTCGACGCACTGGTTTTGGCAATCCGGAATGCTCACGATTTTTTAGAATTTCATAGTAAGGATTATCATCATCCAGAGCGTGGCTGCCGTAATACAGAATCAGTTTTACCCAGAGAATATCCGCGAGAAAGCTTTCAAATCCCAAAGATGCTATTTTTAAAATTTGACTATCCGGCAAATAGAACGTTTCTGCCAATGCGCTCTCGGGAGTCCGGTAGCGGTCCAAATCTTTGTTTGTGCTCACGATCACCAGACATAAAACCAAACCGCAAAAAACGGCGACGACTCCCTTTTTCATTTTAAATCTTTTTTCTCAAAGATGAATGCAGTAATCATTAACATGACCGCAACATACGCCATGCCGTATAAAATGGCGTAACTGACCGCATGCGGAGGCAATGGCAGTCCTTCCACCACAGCGGTTTTAATGTTAAAATTCTCCAGATTCGGCACGATTGCGTGCAAGACTTTCAAAACAGGATTGATAGAGGAGTGCGGATGAATTTTTGTATAGAGCATGATGTCGGGCGCCAAATGCCCCATGACAAAAATGAAAAACGTCAATATTGAGCTCATAAGTGAAGACGTTACGGTCGAGAAGAAAATTGCCCAGGCGATGACGAGAAAAATCTCCAGACAGATCAGAAGGATGGCCGGAAGTAAATGCCAGTCAAAAGCGTGCTCAACAAAGTAATTGACCAGAAACAAGGTTGTACTGATAGCAAACACATTTAGCAGAATGGTTGCCGCTAACCCGGCGTATTTGCCGAGAATGATTTGCCAGCGGCCGATGGGTTTGCTGGCGAGCATATAAATGGTTTTGTGCTCGATTTCCTGATAAAATGTGCGCACGCCCACGAACATAGCCATGAGCAGACCAAATAGTGAAATCGCTGCCAGACCGAAGTCCTTGAGAATTTTCACCTGCTGGTCAAGTGACCACTGACTGATAATCGAGGACAGCACAATGAGGGACACAGCAAATATTAAAATGACTCCCATGACGCGGTTGCGCATGTTTTCTTTAAATGTATTCTGGGCGATCATCCATATAGCTGTCACTGCTTCACCTCCTGAATGAAGATATCTTCCAGTGTTTTGCGTTTCGGTGAAATTGAAACGATCTGTCCGCCGGCATGTTGCACCCACTCCACCGCTTGAAAAACGGCATTTTCATCTTCCAGAGTCATAATGCCGTTGTGATTCACCACCTCCACCTTCCAGGGAAAATCGTCAGCCATCGCAGCCGCTTCGGGTTTGCGGAAGACGATTTCCACTCCCTGCGATTCTGCAGACTGCAGTTCATTCAATTGCATTTCTTTGATTAAACAGCCGTGATTTAAGATGCCCACACGGTCGCTGATCATCTCAGCATCGGCGAGAATGTGTGAACTGAAAAAAATCGTTTTCCCCTGCTGCCTGAGCTGCAAAATAAAATCACGGAATTCCTTTCTCCCTAACGGGTCTAGACCTGTCATGGGTTCATCTAAAATGAGCAGTTCGGGATCATGGATGAGGGCCTGGGCCATTCCCAGGCGCTGCAACATGCCTCTGGAAAAATGCCGCAGCCGGACGTTTTCTTTCCCCGAAAGCCCAACCTGAGGAATCAGTGATTTGATTTTTTTGTCGATCTCCCCATTTGACAGGGAAAATAATTTCCCGGCAAATTTCAGATATTCAATGGCGGTTAAATCATCATAAAAGTACGGTTGATCCGGAAGATAGCCCACCTGTCTGCGCAGGAGTTTGTTGCGGTAATGAATCCCATTGACAAATATGCTGCCGCTATCCGGGAAAATAAGTCCGAGAATGAGTTTGATGGTCGTCGTTTTGCCAGCCCCATTCGGGCCGATAAACGCATACACCTCGCCGCGGTTAACGGCTAACGTGATCGATTTCAGAGCCGTCATCTTTTTTGCAAATAAGTCGGTAGCAAATGTTTTGGAAATATTTTCAAGTTCGAGCATACGGCCTCTTTTGAATATAAAGTAAACGCTATTAGACGTTCATAACATCGGCGCTTTTTCAGAACAAAATTAACCTGAAGCGCATATTTTGCATTAATTTAAAAAGGGATTTCTTTG
>CAYVXE010000013.1:25168-27704 GCA_964455375.1 uncultured Calditrichaceae bacterium | reverse complement strand
GAATGAGAGTCACTGCTCAGGCTGAAGTGGGAAACAACATCACAGACACAACAATTTTATTTTCACTCTTTATCCCGGGGAGAACAACTCAGCTTCGCCTTAGCCGTTTTGTACGGATGACAAACCAGATTCCACTCAGCACAAATGGGATGCTCAAAATCTGTCCCATATTCAGAATCATCCCGGACTCAAATGCCGACTGGTTTTCTTTGAGAAATTCAATAAAAAACCGGCTGGTAAAAACACCGATCAAAAACAAACCGGACAAGAGTCCTTCTGCAGGTTTACCGGCATATTTTGTGTACACAAACATCAACAGACCAAAAACGGCCAGATAAGCCAGCGCTTCGTACAATTGCGTCGGATGCCGCGGCAACAAATCAACACGCGCAAAAATAAACGCCCACGGGACCTCAGTTGTTTTGCCGATTATTTCCGAATTAAAAAGATTACCCACACGGATAAAAAAGCCGCCGGACGCCACGACAATCACCACCCGGTCGAGAATCCATAAATACGAATAACGCTTATTTTTTTTGCTCAACAAATAAATTGCGATCAAAATACCAATCGCGGCGCCATGACTGGCAAGTCCACCCCGCCAGACCTGGAGAATTTCGAGCGGATGATGAAAATAATAAACCGGTTCATAAAACAGACAGTGTCCGAGACGTGCACCAATCACGGTACTGATGAAGACATAATAAAACAGATCGTTCAGAAACAGTTCAGGAACATGTTCTTTTTTGAACATTCTGTCGAGAACAAAAAATCCAAAGATAAAAGCCAGCATAAAACAAATACTGTACCACCGCAGCGTAAAAAAACCAACGTGAAATATTTCAGGGCTGACTTTCCAGACAAAATATGATTTTGGCAAAATAATTCTCCTGCAACAGTTCGTTTTCGATTTCGAAAGAATGTTTATTTCTAAATTTAAAGATTCCTTTAATAAAAAAAACATTCCTTCAACTGCAAGAGATTTGTCTAATATTGTGAATAATATATCTTAAATGGCTGCAATTTATTGACAATGAACCCTCATTGTTTTAAATTAAAATTCTTTTATCCCGTTTCATACAAAAAATTCGTATCTTGAGTTAATAAAAAACATCGTGTGACATCCAACCCGGAGATTCTTCCAATGAAGGACTTTTATGTAAAAGTCGGCACAAGGAAACAAGGTCCACTCTCAATAAATGAATTAAAAAAGTTAATTCGTCAGGGCAGTTTTTGCGAAGAGGACGTACTATGGGATGAAACCGAGGCAACATGGAAAGAGGCGAAAACAGTTGCCGAATGTAAAACACTCTTCCAGGAGAAAAAACCTCGACCAGACAGCCGGGAACCTAAAATATTTGCCATTGCCAGCGGTAAAGGCGGTGTGGGAAAAACCGTTCTCACCGGTTCCATCGGTGTTGGTCTGGCATCCATGGGTCAGGATGTCATTCTGGTGGATGCAGATTTTGGCGGCGCCAATCTGCACACCAGTCTGGGTATTCTCGAGCCGAAGTTTACATTCTTCGATTTCTACACGCTGCAAAAAGAAACATTAAACGAAATTGTTCTGCAAACGCCGGTTAACCGGTTGCAACTCATTTCAGGTTCTTGCGGCACACTGGGCCTGGCCAATCCAAAATACATACACAAACAGCGCTTCATAAAGGAACTAAAGACGCTCAACGCAGACACGGTTGTTCTCGATTTGGGGGCGGGTTCATCCAGGAGCATTATCGACTTCTTTCTCTTAGCAGATGAAAAAATACTGGTCATCACACCGGAACCAACATCTGTTTATGAAGCATTTGGATTTATAAAGACCTGCCTTATGCGGCAGTTCAAACTCGCTTTCAAAAAACACAACAGCATTGGGCAGTTTCTCGCACAGCAAGAAATCAACAAACCCGGAAAAACAGCCCTGACCATGAAGAAAATCCTGGAGCATATCGCGACTATCGACCCCTCAGCGGTCACCGTCGCTACGGACATTCTACAAAATTTTACGCCACGGATTATTCTGAATATGGTAAGGACGAAAGATGACCTGTTGGAAGGTAAAGCCATCCAAACGGCATTCATTGAACTCCTTTCGGTTCGCACAGAATATCTCGGCTACATCTCTTACGATGCAAATGTAAGCTGTGCTGTAAAAAACATGCAGCCCTTGTTACTCTACAATGCCAGAACTCAGGCCGCACAGGATCTATCAAAAATGATTCGGGTCAATTTGTTAGGAAAAAAGGGTATCAAACATCTTTTGGAAAAAAGACGCTGGAACACACAGTTGGAACATGTGTCCCGCAACTACACCCACACAGAGTCTCAGACACAGCAACCAATTTGCTCGATCGACTGCTTCTACTGGGGTAATTGCGACTTCCAGGACGGCGGCAAACCATGCCGGGTTCGACATATTGAACCGGTACTGAAAGAACAACGTATTGAAAAATCAAGTGTGTTCGTTACCTAAAACGTAGCTATTCAACCTCAAAGTCTCCCCGCCTGCTGCGGGCAGGTAAGACTCAAAAGACAAAAA
>CAYVXE010000013.1:2551-25068 GCA_964455375.1 uncultured Calditrichaceae bacterium | reverse complement strand
TCAACCTCAAAGTCTCCCCGCCTGCTGCGGGCAGGTAAGACTCAAAAGACAAAAACGTTTGAACAATACGAATACCCAAAGAATAATTTTCCAAATCAGGCAATATTTGAATAAAACATCGCCACAGAGCTCACAGAGAAAAAATGACAACATTTTTTGACTTTTTGGGCCGCCTCGATAGGAAGGATTCGAAAAAGCAAATCGTGAAACTGGCCACAAATTCTCTGCGTGGGGTTGTCTAAAAAGCTTACAAAAGGACTGCAACGCAACGTTTATATCGTCGAGCTTGAGGTCGAATTTCTCGACATAAATGTCGAGCTACATATTTCTATTGCCTTTTTTTTCACGGCCCCAACCTTCTAAGCAGATGGTCGATTTTTTCAGATATATTCTTTAACCGGACACTCATTGATTTATTACATAAACTTAGAGCCCTTGAGTCTTAGTGGTCGCATTGTAACCATAAAATGGAGAACCGATGAAAAAACTTTTTCTTGGCAGTCTAACGCTTTGTATGTTATTTAGCTGTTCCGAATTAAAAACAAACCGGACCAAAAGTACCATGAACACCATTGCAGAAAACTATGTAAAGTTAGTCCTCAATATCGGTCAATATGACCCGGACTACGTAGACGCCTATTACGGCCCCGAAGAATGGAAACCGGCCGCAAATGAAAAACAGGACACATTTCCCTATGATGACCTCAGGAAACAAGCCTCGAGCATCGCAAGTCAATTAGCTAACGTGGATCAACGTAATTTCAGCAACATCGAAAAACAACGTGTGCAATATCTGACCAAACAACTGGTGGCGGTAGAAGCAAAAATTGACATGCTGGGAGGCAAACACTTTACCTTTGATGAAGAATCGAAAGCGCTGTACGATGCAGTCGCACCGGTGCATGATGCCGACTACTTTGAGTCTTTGCTTGCTGAACTCAACAAGGTTTTGCCGGGCCACGGAACTGTCTCCGCAAGGCTGGACGCTTTCAAAAAAGATTTCATCATCCCAAAAGATAAGCTGGATGCGGTCTTCAAAGCTGCGATTCGGGAAGCGCGAAAACGCACAAGCCGGCACATCCATCTCCCTGAAAATGAAAACTTCACCGTGGAATATGTAACGGACAAACCGTGGACCGGCTACAACTGGTACAAAGGGAAAAGTTACAGCCTCATTCAGGTAAATACGGGTTTGCCAATTTACATTGACCGTGCCATCGATCTGGCTTGTCATGAAGGCTACCCGGGGCACCACGTTTACAATTCTCTGTTGGAAAAACATCTGGTGGATGAACGCGGTTGGGTGGAATTTTCCGTTTACCCGCTCTTCAGTCCGCAGTCGCTCATTGCCGAGGGCAGCGCCAATTACGGCATATCCGTGTGTTTTCCGGGAGATGAAAGAGTGCAATTTGAACGGGATGTTTTGTTCAAACTCGCAGGCATCGACCCACAAAAAGCAGAAAAATATTATCAGATTCAGGCGTTAACCGACAAGCTAAGTTATGCCGGAAATGAGGCGGCACGCAATTATCTGGATGGAAAAATAAATGCAGCACAAACCATAGCGTGGTTACGTAAATACGCACTCATGTCGCCCGAACGCGCCAAACAACGATTGAATTTTATCGAAAAATACCGCAGTTATGTGATCAATTACAATCTCGGTGAGGACATCGTGAAAAACACCATCGAATCCAACGGCGGTACGATGGATAATCCTGAGAAACGCTGGGAGCTATTTGCCAAAATGTTATCGGCACCGGAAACACCGTCAGCTCTTGTGGAACAAACAAATGATTAAAGCCGTGATTTTCGACATGGACGGTGTGCTCATCAATTCCGAGCCCATGTGGCAGGAAGCGGAGAAAATCGCTTTTGCTCGGGTGGGCATTCACTTAACCACCGCGGAATGTGCAGAAACCATGGGCATGCGCTGCGATGAGGTTGTGAAAATCCGTTACCGGAAACAACCCTGGCAAGGCAAATCCCTGCAAGAGATGGAACAGGACATCCTCAAGGAACTGGTAAAGCAGATTCAGGTGAAAGGCGAACCCACCGAAGGCGTGTCTTACATTGTTAATTTTTTCAAAAGCAAAAACGTACGGCTGGCGCTGGCGTCTTCGTCGGCTTTTCACATCATCGATGCCACGCTACAAAAACTAAATCTGCTGGATGTCTTTGAGGTGATTCACTCGGCGGAAGTAGAGGAATACGGAAAACCACATCCGGCCATTTATCTCACCACACTCAGAAAATTAGATTTAAATCCGGAAGAAGCCGTGGCCATTGAGGATTCATTCAACGGATTGTTAGCCGCCAAATCCGCCAGATTAAAAACCGTTTGCATTCCCGAAAAAAATGACTTCGCCGCCACAAAATATGATATTGCGGATTTAAAACTCCATTCGCTTGCAGAATTTGATGAAGAACATTGGCAACAACTAAATTGAATCGTTGAAAAGCGTTTGCAATTCCTGCAAGCGGGCGAGATTTTCTTCCCCCCATTTCGAAATGGATTTGATGACCTTTTCGAGAGATTTTTCTTCACGCAATTTGTTTGGATCCTTACCGTAAAAACAATCGGCGTAACAGATAATTTTTTCCTCTAACGTCACCGGCAGCATATCCCGATGCGGCAAGGGCAATTGCTGATCGACGATATCCCGAAGTGCAAGCCCAACTCCGATATGCCGCTCACAAACCAGTGCGTGCTTTGGCAGACCCTCCTTTTCCAGAATTTGCCGCCCCAAAATGCCATGTTTAATGTAAGGCTCTTTGCCGTGGCAATCGATTTCCGGTGAGTCGGTGAGAAACATACCGATATCATGCAGCATCGCAGCCTCACGGATGAACGTCGTATTGGGTTTGAGATGCTTCACCCGGTGCGCCAGTTCGAAGGATTTTCGGGCGACCATTCCACAGTGCGTTACTAAAATTTTGTACGCTAAAGAATCCGGCTTGTAATACTTTTTGAGAATGTCTAATACTTGCATAAATCTTTCAAGTCGTGGTGAATGTCACCTTATTTCAGGTTCAAAATCCAACCTAAACTTTCCCCACCCGCATATAGATTGGCCAGCGAACGGGTCTTATTTTTTCAGCATCACCCCACAAAGAACTCAGGTCACTTTTCATTAAATCTATGGGGTTTTTACCCAGAGCCTGTTTATATTGACTCACCGCCGACCAGGTGACCAGATAACCGGTTAATTCAGTCAGCGACCAGTTGATTTCCATAAAAAATTCCGGCGGTTTGATTTCCCGAAACGGAAACGGAATGGTTTGATAATTCCTTTCGATCCATTTTCGTTCCGGTGGCCAGAAAGGGCCAACTATCTTATCGTAAAATTTAAACAGGAGAGCATCTATTTCATTGGAGACCGTCAGCAGGTTATAACACCAGGCGGCAAAAATTCCATCAGGTTTCATGACCCGCTTTACCTCTTTGTAAAAGGCCTCAAAATCAAACCAGTGCAACGCCTGCGCAACGGTAACGAGGTCAACACTCTTTTCGGGAATCGTCGTTTGTTCCGCCGGACAAACATCGTACTGGATTTTCCCATGGTGTACAGCATGTTGAATCTGCTGCTCACTGGCATCGGTGGCAATGACTCGATCAAAGTATTTCGTTAGAGCCAGCGCCGACTGCCCGCTACCGGTGGCGCAATCCCATGCGGTGTTTCGTTTCGGACTGAGACCCGCCAAATACCGGAACAACGCATCCGGGTACCCGGGGCGGAATTTTGCGTATTTCGCTGCTTGTGCGGAGAAATGATCTTTAAACGGAAAAGACATTTATTTGCTATGATTTATCTTTCTCCGGCACCAGCACCACTTTTACATAATTTTTCACATTAAGATATTTTTTTGCCGCTTTCTGAACATCCTTAAGCGTCTGCTTTTGTATTTCATCGTCGAATGTTAAAATGTCCATGGGATCTGACTGATAATAATAGACTGTGCGCAGCGCATTCAACCAGTAACGATTCTCCTTCAAATCTGTTTCGTGTTTCCGCAAAGCGCCTTCTTTTACTTTATTCAGATAGGTATCTGTTGTGCCAAAATTTTTCAAAGAATCAATTTGTATAAAAACCGATTCCACCAGTTCGTCCACCCGTTCCGGTGCGCAGCCGAATGAAATATTGACACTGTATTCTTCCCTGGGAAACTTAGAGGTCGAGCCGCGCACGCCAACACCATAGGTGCCGCCTTTATCTTCCCGAAGAACTTCGCGTAATTTTATCCGTAAAACATCCACCATCGTTCTGAATTCAAACCGGTTGTCTCTTGTCCAATCAAACGGCCCGGTAAAAATAAGACTGACCTCACTTTTGGGGGCAAGTCCCCTTTTTACGGTTCTAACAATTCTGCCTTTCGGTGGATGAATACCGGGGTCCTTCCAGGTTTCATGCCGGTTGATGGAAGGCAGGCCGCCGAGATAGGTGGCCACCAAAGGTTTCATTTCATCCACATTAAAATTCCCCACAAAGAAAAAAGTAAAGTCGCTGGCGTCGGCAAAGCGGTCGCGGTAAATCTGGTAGGCATTTTCAAGATTCATTTCATTGAGAACCTCTTTAGACCACGGACGAGCACGGAAGTTGTGTTGTGACATGATCACCTGAATCGTATCCTGGTAAGCTGCTTCCGGGCTGGCCGAACGATTCTGGATAAAACCGTTAATGCGAGATCGGAATGAGAGAAATGCCGTGCTGTCTTTGCGAGGCGCGGTGAATTCCAGATAAATCAATTGAAACAGGGTTGTTAAATCCTGCGGTGTGGCGCGGCCTGAAAGTCCTTCCTGCAGAGCGCTAATCCAGGGAGAGACATTCACTAACTTGCCGGCTAATTTTTTTTGCAGATCAATCTTGTTGAATTTCCCGATGCCCCCTTCCCGAATGATGGGAGACGCGGCCACCGCCGAGATGAACATCCGATTGGAAACAAGGGAATGTCCCCCGGGACTGAAGGCCGTAAAGAGGACTTCGTCGTTTTTGAAATCCGTGGGTTTTAAGACCACTTTCGCGCCGTTAGACAATTGCCATTCAGTCACACCCAGCGCATCGATGGACTTCTCAGCAACAATTCTGCCCGGCCGCGGCGGCGTACTGACGAGAGGAGCATCGGAGACCGTATCTTTATACGGAGTAATCGCTGCATGCTCAACTTTGTCGAACCGTGCTAAAAGTTCTTTTTCACTTGGCATGGTCACACCCTCTTTTTCCGGAGCGCTGGCCAGAATCACACGATTTTTTTCCTGAATCAGGTTTTGTGCGAGACGATTGACTTCCGACAGCTTGATGTCGGGTAGCAGCATTTTGGTCATTCCGTATTCAAATTCGATTCCGGGGATCGGCTCATCATTTAAATAATTTCTGGTAAATTCCGCCACATAACTGCCGGATTCGGTTTTATCCCGTTCCTTAAAAGCCTGCTCCATGCCGCGCAGAAATTCTTTCTTTTGCCGCTCTAATTCCGTCTGCGAAAAACCAAAACGCTTGACGCGTTCCGCTTCGGTCAGCACGGCATCGAGACCTCTTTCAATACCATTATCTGCCACCGATGCGCCAATAAAATAAAAATTTTTGGTACGGATAAAACGGCCATCACCCGAATAACCAAAAAGAAACGGTGGTTTCGGTTTTTGCAGCAATTCATTCAGGCGGTTGTTGAGCATATTGGAATACAAGATTTGTATGAGGGATTTCCGGTAATCGCCAACCGTCCCCTGTTCCGGCACATCATGTTTGTAATAAATATTCACATTCGAGCCCGTGGCTTCTTTGTCGGTTGCTAAAGCGAACAAAGTCTGATCATTTTCTGGCACCGGATAAAACACGCGTGAACGCGGATGTTGTGGTGGTTTGATACTGGCAAAGCGGCGTTTGATCAATTTTTCAATCCTGGCTTTATCGAAATCACCCACCGCGATGACCGCCATCAAATCCGGGCGGTACCAATCATGGTAAAACCGCAGGAACGTTTCGCGGTTTGCATTTTCCAGAATATCTTTTTTCCCGATGGGTAGTCTCTCGGCATAGCGTGAATTTTTAAACAAAATGGGAAACTGTTTATCGCGGATGCGGGCGCTTGCTCCTCTTCCCAGGCGCCATTCTTCAATAACCACCCCCCGCTCCTTATCGATTTCGTTCGGGTCAAACGAAATATTGTGCGCCCAGTCTTCCAAAATTGTAAACGCCTTTTCGAGAATCTCCGCGCTGTCTGTGGGTACTTCAAGCATAAAGACGGTCTCATCAAAATTCGTGTACGCATTTATATCGGCGCCGAAACGCATGCCGATGGACTCCAAGAAATCCACAATCTGATGTTTGGCAAAATGTTCTGTGCCGTTAAACGCCATGTGTTCGGTAAAGTGTGCCAGCCCCTGCTGGTCGTCATCTTCGAGAATGGACCCGGCGTTGACCACCAACCGCAGTTGCGCGCGTTTTTCCGGGCGATGATTTTCCCGAATATAATAGGTCAAACCGTTATCCAGTTTCCCAACCGTTATTTTAGAATCTACGGGCAGGGGTTTTCTTAAATCGAGTGTCGGCGTTTGCGCGTGAACAACGTTAAAAACGACTAAAATGAGAACGTAACGAAAAAATTTCATTGACATGGTAAACAATCCTTTTTTATTGAACGTTGAGACTGTCGTAAAAGTAGTTTTCCAACTCAGCCTGAGAGCGGTCGCTGGTTGTAACCAATTGTTTTAAACCTTGTTTCAATGACGCTCAGTATGAAGATTTATTTGACTCCGACTTCTTCGACAGTATAGAATACATTGGTACCTTGTACGAAATAATGATTAACAGAGTTTCTTTAAACCTAATCTACGCAGTTGCGAGGACAAATAACCGAATCCTCCCCAAATGATCTTTTGTATTTTAACTTTTAAATGTAAGATTAGTCCTTGCAAATTCTGTTTTAATTTTTAAATTCTAAAGCTTTATCAATATAAAATTCCTTTTCACTTTTTCAATGGAAAAGTAAAATACCGACTTGCTGCAAGGAGACGTTTCACAAATGAACGAGCCGTATGATTTCAAAAAAATCGAAGAAAAATGGCGTGATTTTTGGCGCGAAAAAAAATTCTTTGAACCGAACTTAAAAAATACAAAAAACAAACTGTATTACTTAAACATGTTTCCGTATCCCTCCGGAGAAATGCACGTGGGTCACGGTCGCAACTGGCTCATCGGCGATGCTTACTGCCGTTATTTGATCATGAACGGTTACAACGTTCTCAACCCCATGGGGTACGATGCGTTTGGCCTGCCGGCGGAAAACGCGGCCATCGATCGCGGGATTCATCCCAAAACCTGGACCTACAACAATATCGAAAGCTTCCGCAAGCAATTCCGCCAGTGGGGCGTGGTGTTCGACTGGCGCCGTGAATTAGCCACCTGTGACCCCGGTTACTACAAATGGAATCAATGGCTGTTTATTCAATTCTACAAAAAAGGGCTTGCCTACCGCAAAGCATCTTCGGTAAATTGGTGCCCGGACTGCGAAACTGTTTTAGCCAATGAACAGGTTGTGGATGGTGCGTGTGAACGTTGCCATTCGGAGGTCACCAAAAAAGATTTGACCCAGTGGTTTTTTAAGATTACGGATTACGCACAGGAATTGCTGGATGACCTGGCCAAATTAGAGCACTGGCCGGAACGGGTAAAAACCATGCAGCAGAATTGGATCGGTCGCAGTGAGGGTGCTCTGCTGACATTTAAATTAGACGGCTTTGCCGAAGACCTGGACGTTTTCACAACACGACCGGACACACTTTACGGCGCGACCTTCATGGTTGTTGCACCGGAACATCCGCTGGTTGAAAAACTCACCTCTGAAAATCAAAAGCAGGCCGTACTGGAATATGTCGCCAAAGCCACAGGAGAAAGCGACGTTTTCCGTCAAAAAGTCGATCGCGAAAAAACCGGTGTGTTTAGCGGCGCGTACGCAATCAATCCTGTAACCAACCAAAAAATCCCCATCTGGATTGCGGATTATGTGCTTCTGGGTTACGGCACCGGTGCAATTATGGCTGTGCCCGGTCATGATGAACGGGATTTCGAATTTGCCCGAAAATTCAACTTGACGGTGGTACCGGTCATACGTCCTGAGAATGGAAACATCGATGGCGACACTATGAAAAATGCTTACGTTGGCCCTGGAACCATGATCAATTCCGGTCCTTTTAATGGGCTGCCCGCAGGCAAAGAAACCATCAGCAAATTCATCCGGCAATTTGAAAAGGAAGGCTTCGGTAAGGGTGAAATTAATTTTCGCTTGCGCGACTGGCTGATCTCGCGTCAACGCTACTGGGGAACGCCCATCCCGATGATTCACTGTTCAAAGTGCGGCATCGTGCCGGTTCCCGAAGATGAACTGCCGGTGGAGCTCCCCGACGTGGAATTTCTCGGTAAAAAAGGCCTGGCCGAAATTCCGGAATTTTATGAAACCGATTGCCCAAAATGCGGCAGCGCCTGTAAACGCGATACCGACACTATGGACACGTTTGTGGATTCCTCATGGTATTTTATGCGCTATTTGAGCGCCGACAACGACAAAAAGATATTTGATTCGCATCTGGTCAACTCCTGGCTACCGGTGGATCAGTACGTCGGCGGCATCGAGCATGCCATCTTACATTTACTTTACGCACGTTTCGTCACCAAAGCCATGCGGGATTTGGGTCTGGTAAATTTCAGCGAACCCTTTACCCGATTGTTCACTCAGGGCATGATCACGCACATGGCCTACCGCTGCAAAAACCACGGTTGGATTCCCCCTGCAAAAGTGAAAAAGGGAGATCTGTGCCCGGAGTGCGGCGAGAAACTGCTCAAGGACCTGGCCAAAATGAGCAAGTCCAAAAAGAACACCATCGCACCTACAGAAATTATCGAGACTTACGGCACCGACACCGAACGCCTGTACACGCTTTTCATGGGACCGCCGGAACGGGAAATTGAATGGAACGCCGAAGGAGTACGCGGTGGCTCCCGTTTTTTAAACCGGCTGTGGAACCTCGTGCAGGCTCATGGCGACAGCATCAAAAAATCCGCTTCTTTTGACGGCAACGGCGAGAAACTGAATAAACGGGACAAACAGCTCTGGCATTTCATGCATGAAAAAATTCACTCGGTTACCAAAGATTTTAAAAAATTTCACTTCAACACGGCAGTCGCAGCAGTGATGGAGTTGATCAACGAACTGACTGATTACATGAAAGTATGCGACGCTGGCGCGCATGAAATGAACGCACCGCTTTTCAAAGAGGTTGTGGAAAAATTAATTTTACTGGTTTCCCCCATCACGCCGTTTATCGCAGAGGAACTCTGGCGGCAGATTGGCCACGATGCAGCTATTTTGGAACAGACCTGGCCAACCTGCGATGACACCGCGCTGGTCAGGGAAGAAAAAACCATCATTATTCAGATAAACGGAAAATTACGTGCTGATTTTCAGGTAGAAACCGCGCAGGCTGCCGATAAAATTGTCCTGGAAAACCGCGCGTTAGAACTGATGCAAGACCGTCTGGGAGGCAAAGCGGTGCGTAAAGTGATTGTGGTGCCAAACAAGTTAGTAAATCTGGTGGTTTAAGCCTGCTCAAGTGCTAGGCCTTAAGGAAGTGCCTCGCTGGTTGATTGTGTTTGTCTCACCTTAAACCGAATGCGCACCCGACCGTTTTCCCGTTTCTCATAACTGCAGATCTCGAACCGGCCTATTTCTGCGGTGGTGGAAACATGCGGTCCGCCGCAGGGCTGCGCATCAAAGTCACCGATTTTAAAGATGCGGATGTTTTCGGCATCTTCAGGAACTTTCCACAGATCGTAACCTGCCGCCTCATCCCGTTTTAAAACAAGAAATGTAACCCGATGATTTCGTGCAATCTCTGCATTGACCAGAGATTCGATTTGCCGAATATCCCTGTCGCCAAAATCACCGGGCACGTCATAGTCGCATTTTGTTTTCTTTTCATTTAGATGAAATTCAAGGTTACGCTGGGCGTGATAATGGAGGCGCATCACCGCCGACAAAATGTGTTCGGCGGTATGCATTCGCGAGCGCTTGGGCATGCTTCAGTCGAGTTCTTTCAGCTCTCTTTCTACCAGATCATCCAAGTCAGAAACCGGTGCCTCTTTTCCCACTTCCACGGGTTCTTCCGCCTTTTGTTCCGGAAGGGCATGTTTTTTCCCGGTCAGGTGCTTCAAAGACACCACAACAATCGCAAGCCCAAAAACAATGTAAACCGGAATAAGCCAATACGCAAGTTTTCCCAGGAGTGTTTTCTGCGACGGTGTAGCTAAAATTCGCTCGCCATATTGCGGCTGCGCCACGAAATAGTCGAGTATTTCCTGTTTATTTTCCCCTTTTAAAATCAATTCTGTGATTTGTTCCCGAACGTCTTCGGCTGCTTGTGAATCGTGTTTATCCACAGTCTGCGACCAACAGCATGGCGCAATCAAGCTACCCTCTAAGTCCGCTTTCAGTTTTTTTTGCTCCGGAGTTAGCTCGTCCGGTAGGGCGGCGTTCACCAAAAAGAGCATGATGACAAACGGTAAAAACAAAACCTGCCATTTATTGAATCCTGTCATTTTTTATCTCCTTATCATTGTTTTTAAATTTAACAAATATTTAATCCAAATAATTCATATTTGCAAAGGATGCAAAATATGAAGGCATTGCGGTTAAAATTTATGTATACTTTGGTTTAGATAATCACAAATTATTTCATAACAGCCAGACGGCCTTTGGCTATATTTGCTTCATCTGAATTCGGATAATCTTTAATCACTTCTTCCTGGTATGCATTCGCGAGCGTTTGGGCATGCCTCAGTCGAGTTCTTCCAGTTCCCTTTCTACCAGATCATCCAAGTCAGAAACCGGTGCCTCTTTTCCCACTTCCACGGGTTCTTCCGCCTTTTGTTCCGGAAGGGCATGTTTTTTCCCGGTCAGGTGCTTCAAAGACACCACAACAATCGCAAGCCCAAAAACCATTGAAATCGGAATAAGCCAGTATGCAAGTTTTCCCAGGAGTGTTTTCTGCGACGGTGTGGCTAAAATTTGCTCACCGTACTCGTTCACAAAAGCAGCAATCACGTCATCTTTATTCATTCCCTTTTGAAGGTAACCTGCCGCTTCATTCTTGAGTTTTTCAGAAGTTTCACATGACATAGAAGCCTGGCAGGCCTCCAAAGTCAAATTACAACCGCACAAGCAGACCAAACTTTTCTCAATATCACTAAGATTTGCCTTCTGCGTTTGACCAATTACTGGGCCGCAAAAGCCCAAAACAAATATCAAAAACAGATATATTGAATTTCTAAATTGCATAGTCAACCTCCTTTTTGAGGCTTATCGTTGTTTCTAAATTTAACAAATAGTTGACCCGAATCATTCATCGTCGTGAAGAATGCGAACAGGAAAACCATCACAAATTATTTCAAAGCAGCCAAACGGCCCTTCGCCAAATTGGCTTCATCTGAATCGGGATAATCTTTAATCACTTCTTCGAGGTACAATTTACCCTGTTCGGTTTCATTCATATTAAAATACGCATAGCCAATTTTTAACATGGCAGACGGCGTTTTATCACCGGTACGGTACCATTTCAGAACTTTCTCAAACTGCTGTATGGCATCGGCATAGCGCCCCTGTGCATAAAAGACTTCTCCAAGCCAATACTGTGCATTATCCGACAAATCCGTGTTCGGATATTGTTGCATAAATTGACGGAAACCATGCAAAGCCAGTTGGTAATTCCCACGAATCAAATCACGGTAGGCCGTATTATACAACTCGCGCGAGTCATCGGAAAGACGCGATTGATCACTACGACTCACGGTTGAATCGGCCATGACCGGCTCTTTCTGAGAATTTCTCACGCCGGGAATAGTGCCGCGTTGACTGAGTGCGGTAATACGATAATTAATATCTTCAAACTGCCCTTTCACCGCATCCAATTGCTGACGGAGATCTTCAAATTCACTGGCCCAATCGGCCTTTTCCGAGTGTGTACTGCTTTCGAATTTAGCGATGCGATTCGACAGGTCTTCCAGCTCCCGCTGATTTTTGGAATTCTGATCTTTAAGAAAAGCAATTTCCCGTTTTAAATTATCCAGCTCGCTTTGCTGGGAACTGATTCTCTTCGTCGATGCACATCCGGCGAACAAAACAACAATAATAATGGAAAATAAAAATCCACTGCTGCTTCTTTTTTTTTTCAAAAACATATTTCTACCCTTATTGCGTCAAATTAACAAATTCTGCGCGGCGATTCTGAGCCCAGGCTTCCGGCGTATGGCGCGGGTCAATGGGGCGCTCTTTGCCGTAGCTGATGATCGTCATACGATCGGCCTGAACACCATAGTTAATTAAATAATTTCGTACAGCCATAGCCCGGCGTTCACCAAGCGCCAAATTATATTCAACGGTCCCTCGTTCATCACAATGCCCTTCGATGCGAATTTTTATTTCAGGATGCGCCAGCAAAGTCCTGCCGTTTTCAGCCAAGATGGCCCGGGATTCAGAGGTTAAAGAAGATTTATCAAAGTCGAAATGTACGGTAAAAAACCGGAGAACTTCATCGGCAGGCTCTTCTTCCTTGGTTACTTCCAATTTTTCTTGCGGTGCTTCCTGCGGTTCATTGAAACTTGTTGAATCTACTTCCGGAAACGGATTGGGTTCAAATTCAGGTTGTTCTTTACGGCTGCCACCGCATCCAACATAAATCATAATTCCAACGAGCAAAATAAAATAAGAATACTTTTTTTTATTCGCCATATTTTTCTCCTTAAACTAATTCCTTTTTTTATGATAACCCTTTGTGTTATTCCGAATCCGGCGACCGCCGGATCGAAATGGCAGAAGAGTTTTCCAATCAGAACTCAGGCACACTATCTTGTTGACCAGGCCGGTAAATAACTCACCACATCAGAGGTGAGCTTCTTCTGATCCGCGCCATCCCAAAACATAGAATATAAGGCTTTTTGTCCGTTCCTTGTGGAACTGAAAATCAAAGAATACCCGTTGGGCGACCATGCAGGGTCTTCATTACTGCCGCTGCTGTCGGTCAAACGCATCCGATTCTCACCATCGACATCGATCGTGTAAATATCAAAGCCGGAATCCGTCCTGGAGACGTACGCTATTTTATCGCCCCGCGGCGACCAAACCGGAGAATCGTTGTAACTCCCCTCCCAGGTCAGGCGCCGGGTATTCAGACCGTCTGCATCCATTATATAAACCTGTGGCGAACCCGAACGATCGGAGGTGAAAACGATTTCCTGATTTGACGGCGACCAGGCTGGTGACGCGTCAATGGCACGATTATATGTAAGCCGTCGATATTTCTTTTTCTCCAGTTGCAACAGGTAAATCTCTGCATTGCCGTCTTTCGACAGGGTCAACACAATTTTTTCTCCGTCAGGGGACCATGCCGGCGATGCATTCAACCCCGGTAATCCCGATATTTTAAACTGTTTTTGTGCTTTCAAATTGTAAATAAATAAATTAGGGTTGTCCTCTTTATAAGACAGATAACATATTTGCGAGCCATCCGGAGACCAGGCCGGAGACAGATCAATACTTTTGTCTCTGGTGATGGTCTTTGCATGGTAGCCGTCGTAATCCATCAAAGCAATTTCTTTATGACCGTTTTGCAGCTCTCGCACATACGCAATTTTTGTTCTGGCGATGCCGCCTTCACCCGTGAGTCTGAACACAATATCATCGGCAATTTTGTGTACAAGATACCGACTCTGGTCTATGGAACCGTTATACTCTTTGCGCAAAATCGTCTTGCCGGTGTTTCGGTCTGCTAAAACCGGCACAATGCTCACGTCTCCCCTATTAGCCCGAAACGTACCGCTCACATAAGCCAGGGCATTTCCGGAAGTGCCGTCAGTCCTTCGATTGTTTGTGGGCTGCGGCGGCGTTCCCTGCTTTAAATTTACTTTAAAATAACCGGACATCCAAAGATCGTTTTTCAACACTTCAGAGATCATGCCGGTTAAAACTTCCGAATCACGACCCACAGATTGTCCCACAACAGGATACAGATCGATTTCAAGTCTCTGAAATGTTCTCGCATAAATTTCCAGATAGACATCCGTTTGGCTCTGTACCGACTGCGGGGAGAATGTCATCCCCATCGTGATAAACAACAGCCAAACCAAATTCCTCTTACTCTCAAAATAGACGTTCATCTGTTCGAAATTACGATCCCTGTTTAAACGCAAAACCAACCCCGAGAGACTGTTTTGAAAAGTCGAATGGCAGCGGCGGCAATGGATTCGCCAAAGTTACGGCACGTAAGCACGACTGATCATACAAATAATCTCCGGAACCATCCAAAATGCGAATATCTGTAATTCTACCATTTCTTTGAATGCGAAAATGTACCACCGTGCGTTTTTTCCAGGCACGACGGGAAGGGTTAACCGGCGGTTCCCAGTTCGCTTGAATCCGTGACTGCACAATAGCCAGATAGTAAGAAAACGGAAACTCCTCCACGTCTAACTGAATATCCTGTCCGCCAATCGAGGATTTTCCGGCATTGGATTTTTCCGGTTTTTCTACCTGCACTGCCGGCCGTTCCTCCCTGGGTTCTTCTTCAATCTTCTTTTTTTCAACCGTGACGCCCTCCAACTTTTTAGGCTGCGGTTTCAAAATTTTCTTTCGAGGAAGCAGTCTTTCCACTTCAGGAGCTTTGAACGACACCGGCTCAATTTTCACCAATTCGACCGGCATGATAACCGGATAGCCTTCAAAACTCGCATGACCGCTACGGCCGAACAGAAGCACGGCTACCAACAACCCGTGCAACCCAAAAGAGAATAACAAATTAATTTTCATCACACAATCATCGCTGTTTCGGCTTCAGAACCAGGCCGACCTGTTTAATTTCCAACTCTTTCATCATGTCCATGACATCGATAATTCTACCGTATAAAGCTTCTTTGTCCCCCTGTAATAAAATCGGCTTCAGTCGATTCGATAGCTTGCGCTTTTTTAAACGTTCCTGTAAATCCACTAAAGAAATTTTTTCCTTTTCCCAAAAGATATCTCCGGTTTTGGAGACGGTCAATTGAATGGCGTTTTTCGGATCGATCTCTTTCGCCACCGTTTGCGGCAACTCCACCTGCATTCCGGAGCGCAGGAGCGGCGCGGTTATCATGAAAACGATGAGCAAAACCAATGTTACGTCCACCAGATTTGTGACATTGATTTCGGAAAGATTTGTGTATCTACCTGACTTCATGCCCTTCCTTTTTTACAAACGCTTCGATGAGATTTGAGTAAAAAATCTCTAACTCTGCACTGAGACGCTTTAACTTATTCACAAAGTAATTGTAAGCGATCAAAGCCGGGATGGCAGCACCCAACCCCGCAACCGTGGTGATCAGCGCTTCCGCAATGCCGGGAGCCACCACACTGATATCAGCCGATCCGGTATATCCAACGGCGAGGAACGCACTCATGATTCCCCAGACGGTGCCAAACAGACCAAAAAACGGGCTAACGCTGGATGTCGTGGCAAGAAAAACCATGTTCTTCTCCAGTTGCAACATTTCTTTGCTGGCGGCAGAATCAAACACACGCACTAAATCGCTGGAGGAATGGTTGATTTTTTGTTTTTGTTCCCGCAACAAATCCATGCCACTACCCGCAAGCGGTTGACCGGAATAGGTGCCTTCATTTTTATTGAAAATCCAATATGCCTCTTTGAACACTGCTGCGAACGGGTTAGCGGCAAACGATTTACTCGCCTGCAAAATCTCCCGCACATGTTTTCTCTTCTCAAAGAGTTTCATAAATTTTTCCGAATCTTTTCGCACCCGCCGAAAGATCCGCAGTTTGTCAAAAATGATCGCCCATGAAATCAATGAAAAAACAAATAAAATCCCCAAAACAACTTTTGCCACGATACTGGCATTTAAAACCAAATCAAGAGTATTCTGTTGAGGAAGCGTTTGTTGTTGAAATGTGAAAAGAGGCGCAACCGCAGCGAAAGAAAGGATTTCCATAAAATCATGCTCCACGTCTTGGGAAAATATTATTAAACTTTTTACACACGCTGTTTAAGGAAGTTCCAAATAGTCAAAATCTTAAACGAAAAAAAGTGTTCCTATTTAGCCACAAAGACTTCCCGCCTGCCTCTGGCAGGAAAGGCTTCAAGTTTATATGATAAATCTTTTAATACCCCTTTTGACCTGAAATATATTTGTTCATCGTTTTTGTCTTTTGAGTCTTACCTGCCCGCAGCAGGCGGGGAGACTTAGAGGCCGAATAGTTACAAAAAAGTACATAAAATTTAAAAATAATATATCCTTATCGCAAAAAAAAAGCAAGGCAAAAATCTCTTTACCTTGCTTTAAAGCCGTAAAGATACGTTCAATTATTCAGTTTCCAAAACGATTTTAATCCGCTCAAACGCCCAGTCAATTTCCTCTTCCGTAATGACCAGCGGCGGCGCAAAACGAATGACATTTTCATGGGTTTCTTTGCAGAGCAATCCTTCTTCTTTTAACGCCTCACAATAGGGACGGGCCTTTTCATCCAGCTCAACGCCGATAAACAATCCTTTGCCACGCACGTCTAAAATATGTGTGTTCTGAATTGTTCTTAATTTATCCATAAAATAGTTACCCAGCGTCGTGGCTTTTTCGATGAGGTTTTCTTCAAGTAAAACATCCAGTGCGGCAATTGCCACGGCACAGGCCAGCGGATTCCCTCCAAAGGTGCTGCCATGATCGCCGGGCTGAAAAACACCGAGAACCTCTTTATTCGCCAGGACAGCCGAAACCGGCATAAACCCGCCGGAAAGCGCTTTACCGATGATGATGACGTCCGGATGCACGTCGTCGTGCTGAAAGGCAAAGAGTTTCCCCGCACGTCCAAGACCGCTTTGAATTTCATCGGTCATGAAAAGCACGTTATTGTCGCTGCACATTTTTTCAATGTCTTGAAGGTAGCCGTCAGGTGGAATTAAGATGCCGGCTTCGCCCTGAATCGGCTCGATTAAGACAGCGCAGGTGTTTGGCGTAATGGCTTCTCTGACGGCCTGCGCATCGCCGAACGGCAAAAGTTTAAATCCGGGAGTGAATGGACCAAAACCGTCTTTGTACTGTTCCTCAGAAGAAAACCCGACGATGGTGGTGGTTCTGCCGTGGAAATTATTATTGAATACGATAATTTCGGCCTGGTCTTTGGGAATACCTTTCACTTTGTAACCCCATTTTCTCGCCGCTTTCAGAGCGGTTTCAACCGCCTCAGCGCCGGAATTCATGGGCAGCACCATATCCATTCCCGATAAGTCGGCCAATTTTTCAACGAACAACGGCAATTTATCATTGCGAAACGCTCGCGAAGTCAGCGTGACTTTTGCAGCCTGTTTGGTAAATACTTCAAGAATCTTAGGATGGCAGTGCCCCTGATTTACAGCAGAATAGGCACTGAGGCAGTCCATGTACCGGTTCCCTTCCACATCGTACACCCACACCCCTTCGGCATGCGAAATCACAATGTCCAGCGGATGGTAATTGTGCGCGCCGAATTTATCTTCAACATCGATAAAATCCTGAGTCGTTTTCAGCAAAATGACACCCTCCTTCAACTTAAATCGTTCAAAATATTATTCCATGTAAACCTACGGGATTTTTCTGATTATTTCAATACAATTTTTGAGCCGGTTATTTAGCCTGATTAATTCACAAATCTCTGATTTTTTTACTGCTTCCGCCAAATGGTCATATCGAGCCTGTTTTTTAGACGAAAAATCTGTACCCGCAACGATTCCGGCAAATAAAGATTTCTCATCTGGTAAAAAACGCCGGATTCGAAATGACAAGCCTTATTGGCATCTTTACAATACCTTGTCCAATCATTATACTCAGGTTTATGAATTATTCAGACTAGCCGCGAAAACTGCAATTCTCAAAATCCCAAGACCAAATGACAAATTCTATAAATGGAAATCCTGAAGAGTCCCACCCTTTGACATTTGGATTTTGTCATTGGTCATTTATTTTCACTTCCTGTTCGTAAAAACCCTTGTAGAAAAGCCAGCACAGTTTGCAGCACAGATTGAACCGCGAGCCAACGAGACTACCACAATAAAATAAAACTTCATGCTGAGCGCAGTCGAAGCGTGGTTTAAAAACAAGGGGTTAAAGCCTTCGACTCCGCTCAGGCTGAATAGGAAACTACTTTTTTAACAGTCCCAACAGTTAGTAGGTACGTCTTTCAGCGCTTTGAATAAATTCCTGAAAAACTTTTTTGTTTGCATCACGCATGAACTCAGCCTCAATATTTACCGGACTCTGACCTTTCTCTTTCATCTCTTCATTGGAAATACTCAATTCATTGAACCCTGCATTTCCTGCATCTTCAATACGGGCGCCAAACACGATGCGGTCGATTTTGGCCCAGTGGATGGCGCTAAAACACATGGGACAGGGCTCACACGTAGAGTAAATGGTGCAGCCGGAAAGATCGACGGTTCCGAGTTTTTTACAGGCATCACGAATAGCATGAACTTCTGCATGCGCCGTGATATCCGTCGTTTCCCAAACCACATTGTGCACGGCACTCACGATTTCCCCGTTTTTCACGATGACGGCACCAAAGGGTGTTTGACCATTTTTAATGCCCTCCCTTGCTTTTTCAATTGCTAACTGCATACATTCTTCATCAGACATACGTTACCTTTTCAAATGATTTTCTTCAACTCTTTTTCCATTAAGGCGACTGCCAAAAGCAACCGTACCTTCAGCAAACACAAATTGCGGATTCTATATTTAAATTTGGTGACTTATCAAAAATAAAATTTATTCAGGTTCCTCACTTTGAGGAAATTCGCCTTTTGGGGTTATTTCCTGAGTGGTTGTTTTCCGGTGCAAACGAAGATTGAACAAAATAATCAGACTCATTCCCACCATAATAAGGACGTCGGCGAAATTAAAAATTCCAGTTCGCACATTCCCAATTCCCATGTTCATAAAATCCACCACGCGGCCATCATACAGCATCCGATCGATTAAATTGCTGAAGCCACCTCCAAGTATCATGGACAAAGCGAAAATATGCTGTCGATTGAGATCCCGGCTCATCAGCATATAAAGCAGCAATCCGATTAACAAACCGCCGCTCAAAAAAGTGAAAAGCCAGGTTCGCACCACCTTTGGCAAACTTGCACCAAGACTCAAAAAAGCACCGGTATTTTCTGCATATTGCAGACGGAATGTTTCGGCGAGGTAAGTCCGCGGCGGTGACATTTTCAATGTATCCTTTGCGATGGACTTGGTTATCTGGTCACACCCCACACATGTAAGCATTATGAAGAAGATAATATAAAATTTATTTTTCATTGTTCACCTTAAAATATTTTCTCAAACGTCTGAAATAATTCTCAATTAACCCACGAGACTGTTGAAAAAGTCAAATTTGTATAAATCTTCACGCTGAGCATCTTCGAAGCACGATTTAAATACAATGGGTTACAACATTCGACTCCGCTCAGGCTGAAGTAGAAAACTACTTTCTCGACGGTCGCAACGATAGTTGCTGAATTTCCCTTTCGTCCATCTTTAGTGGCCGACCGTCACCACCGCGGACGACCTGAATCATTTCGGCTATCACGCTGACTGCGATTTCCTCCGGCGTGACCGCCCCGATATTCAATCCCACAGGAGCATGAATTGCTTTTACTCTTTCTTCCGAAACACCATCTTTCAGCAGTTCCTTAAAAATCAGTAAATTTTTCCGCTTACTACCCAAAAGACCGATGTAGCGGGCAGATGTTTTCACAGCAGCATGCGTTGCGGCATCATCGTAACGGTGCCCGCGGGTTGCGACAAAAATAAACGAATTGTACCCCAATTCCAGGTCTTGAAAGGGATGCTCAAAGGCAGAGACGATGGTTTTATGCGCCTGAGGGAAACGTTCCTTATTGGAAAATTCCGTCCGATCATCGATGATGACAACCCGGAATCCAACCGTTAAAGCCAACGTGTAAACCGCCTTGCCAACATGGCCGCCACCGAGAATTACCAGTGTGGGCGGCTGCGTAAACCCCTCGACATAAATTTCAACTCCATCTTTCGTCGCAAAGGTTTTGTTTCCTCCAAACAGTGAAAGTTCTTGGGCAAGCTTTTTTGCCCGGTCGTCCCATGCTTTTTCACCGAGCGAACCGCCAATTTCTGCACCCTTCCTGATAAGCAGTTTGTTGCCGAAAAATGCATGACCCTGAGGAGCGATGACAGTGGCAACGGCGACCTGGGGGCCTGTTTCACTGGCTTGCAAAATCTGCTTTGCCATGGATAGAAACGGCTCTTTCCTGCGCAAAGGTTCGATATAAAAATACATGGTGCCGCCGCAGATCAAACCGTCCTTTTCAGCAATATCAGCATTCAATTGGTACGAACGGAATTCAGCTCCGGTACCTTTTTTCAGCATTTGGGTGGCGTAATACCAGATGTCTCCTTCAACGCAGCCACCGCCGAGTGTGCCGACACTGCTGCCGTCCGATTGAATGAGTTGCTTTGCCCCGGCCTTTTGCGGCGTCATACCTTTGGTTCGCACAACCGTGGCTAAGACGCACGGCTCATCTCTTTCTACCAGAGCGACTGCCTTTTTAAAAACATTTACCATGCAAATCTCACCTTCCTAAGCGATTCATTTCCGAAACAGAATATAGCACGGATTGCCCCATAAAAGCAATTGAAATCCATGGAATTTATTTCCTTTTAGAATTTTGGTTTTAAACGCCGCGGCTTTTCCGCACGATGCAACATACAGCTTGCAGATCTTCAGGCTACGGAGTAAGATTTACGAATTGCCTTTTCCTGTTCGCTGAGTTCAGCAATCCGCTGCATGATTTTTCTGGAAATTAAAAGGTAGGTTTTATTTCCTTTGGGCAGTTTTAACTCTTCTGTAAAGTCCATGGGTTCACCCATTACAATATGAACTAACGGTGGGTCAGATGGTTTTTGCCGGTAATTCTGTTTCACAACATCGGGAATGGTACGTGGGAAACCCTGCAAAAACACCGGAATGACGTTCGGCCTGGCATAATAAACAATTTCCCCTGCACCCGGTTTTGCCCGCAAAAAAGTGTAAGGGTCGGGACCCCGGTTACGAGTGCCCTCAGGGTGAAAGCCGATCATATTTCGGCTGTCACGCAGGAGGTCAATCATTAATTCTGTGGCGTAGAGGTTCCAGTGCCGGCGTTTTTTGTCCCGAATAATCGGCGGATACATAGCCCCGTAGGTTAAAGGAATGTTCACAAATAATCCAAGAGGATTATCGTAAAAAAAAGTTGCCCGAACCGGAAAATAAATGTTATGATGGGCGCCATACAAGCGAAACAATTTCCATGCAACCACAAACTGATCGTAAAATGTCCGGTGGTTGACCACCACAAAAACACCCTTTGACGGATCGATTTTCTCAAAGTTTTCGAAACCGTGTCCCTCGACGATATTTCCCGTAGCCAATTCCACCCATTTTTTTCCCAGAACGGCCTGAATTTTAGTCAATAAATGCCGTATTCCGTGCATCTGATTTAAAGCGTGGATTACACGAAAATTCAGCTTTTCAACAAAAGTCAGATACTTTAATTGATCAGAATTGGGATTACAGGCCATACATCCGTCCCAATGGAAAAATAAAATGTTCACGAGTAAATTGACAACGTATCATTATTTTCTTAAATTACAATTTTAAAATAAAAAAATAAAACAGAATGGCAACAATGTCAAGAAAATCATACGATGTTTCTTTCAACGCTTATTTGCCAATCGCTGACAAAACAGCGTCATTTGCGTTATGCAGGTCTTTATGATGACTACTGATTACCAATCAGCTTACTACTACGCGTCGAAAATCGGAATATTTAAAATTACGGGTTCCAATGCAGGGATTCACACCCTTGAATTTACGGATGAAACAAAATTACCGGAACAAGCTGTTCCTGTGTGTTTAAAAGATTGTTTTGACCAGTTGGATGAATATTTTGCCGGTGAACGAAAAGCGTTTCAATTGAATTTAGTGCCGGAAGGAACAGCGTTTCAACAAGCAGTCTGGCAGCAATTGCTAAAAATCCCGTACGGCCGGACATCCACTTACTTAGACGTTGCGAAAGCGCTGGGTAAACCCAAAGCTATCAGAGCAGTAGGAGCGGCAAACGGCCGCAACAAAATTCCTATTATCATCCCGTGTCACCGGGTTATCGGTAGTAGTGGCGCACTCATCGGTTTTGGCGGCGGACTCTGGAGAAAAGAATTTCTGTTAAAACATGAAAAAGCGCTTTTAGTCTAATTTCGTTTATTGCAACCACAGATGAATGATGATAAACACCGATTCAAAACTTTTAAGGACGCTGTCCCAAAAATCAAAAAATATTGTCATTTCTGAAAAAAGGGCTTTAGTTTAACTTCTTTTATTGCAACCACTGATGGATGACGATAAACACCGATACAAAACTTTAGGGCTACGCCATGATTTACAAAATAAATAAA